>DATEKP010000183.1:0-5065 GCA_035277405.1 Allostellaceae bacterium
CACGCACTCGGACCTGATCACCGAGCTGTCGCCGGGGATCGAGATCACCGGCGAGAGCCCGCGGCTGCGCGGCACGCTCGACTACTCTCCGACCCAGTACCTGTTCGCGCTCAACCCGAGCCAAAATATCCTGGGCCACAATCTCTATGCCAACGGCACCGCGACCATTGCGCCGGAGTTGCTGTTCCTCGACGTGCACGCCTTCGCCAGCCTGCAGCCGATCACGCCGGGGCTGAGCACCGACCTGAGCTCGTTCGGCGCGGCAACCGGGGCCACCGGGTTGTCGCCGCTGGCGCCCGGCAACCTGCTGGTGCCGACGGTGGTGCCGAAAGCGCAGCTGACGCAGGTCACCACCGTCATCGCCGCGCCCTATGTGCAGCGGCGCTTCGGCGATTACGGCGTCGGCGAGCTGCGCTACACCTTTGCCGACAACAATTTCGGCGGCGGCCAGAGCCTGCTGCTGCCGGCCGGCGCGACGCCATTGCCGGCCACCACCGACCTGACCAACGAGGCGACCGCGACTTTCGTCACCGGCAGCTATTTCGACCGCTTCACGTCGCAGTTCCTGCTCGACAGTTCGCGCACGACCAGCAACAACCTGCTCGACAATTCGCGCCAGAACCGGGCGATTGTCGCCACCGAGGTGCCATTGGCGCATCGCGTCTCGGCGCTGACGACGATCGGCTATGAGGATTTGCGGTTCGGCGGCATCCCGCCGGTCAACATCAACGACGCGGTGTGGGGCGTCGGCTTTCGGCTCGCCGCGACGCCCGACCGCAACCTGATCGTGCTGTACGGCCGGCACGAGGGGATCACTGCGCCCTATGCCTCGCTGAATTACGCGCTGACGCCGCTGACGCGGGTGACGGCCAGCTACAGCGACGGGCTGTCGACGTTCAGCGAAGAAATCGAGCAGAACCTGGCGGCCTCCGGACTGACCGCGCGCGGCCAGACCATCGACACGCGGACGCTGCTGCCGCTGACCATCCACAATCCGCTGCTCGGCATCCAGCTCAGCCTTCTGCGCATCAAGCGGGCCTCGGCTGCCGGCTATATCGACACCAAGCGCGAGCATCTGTCGCTCGGGGTCGACCGCGAAGAGGACATCGTTATCGCCCAGGCGGCCCCCGGCACGGGAGTGTCGCTCCGCGCGACGACGATCAATTTCGGCTGGGCGCATGACATCAACCCGCTGACGACGACCCAGCTGGCGCTCGGCTATTCGTGGGTCACCCTGTTGCAGGACCAGACGGTGGACGAGCGGTTGTTCACCGCCGGCGCCTCGATCAGCTACCTCTTCAACCCGACCCTGACCGGCACCGCCAGCTACACCTTCGTCAATCGCGACGCCAACCAGCCGCTGTTCAAACTGAATTCCAACGTCGTCCTCGTCAGTCTGCGCAAGACATTCTGAGGCCCGGCCTGAGGAACGCGATGTACGCGAGCTATTACCAGCTTACGGCGATGCCGTTTCAGCTGACCCCCGACCGCCAGTTCTTCTTCGACAGCCGCGAGCACAGCCGGGCGATGGCCCACCTCGCCTACGGGCTGGCGCAGGAGGAAGGCTTTGTCGTGATCACCGGCGAGATCGGCGCCGGCAAGACGATGCTGGTCGAGCGCCTGTGGGGGCAGCTCGACGAGCGCAGATACGGCGCCGTCAGGCTGCTGACGACGCAGCTCGGCGGCGAAGATCTGCTGCGCATGGTGACGGCCGGGTTCGGCCTGCCGACCTCAGCGCGCGACAAGGCCGACTTGCTGCAGGAGCTGGAGCGTCATTTCGCCGACCAGCAGCGGCTCGGCCGGCGCTGCCTGTTGGTGGTCGACGAGGCGCAGAACCTGCCGCTGACGGCGCTCGAAGAGCTGCGCATGCTGTCGAACATGACGATCGGCGGCCGCGCGCCGTTCCAGGGCGTGCTGCTCGGCCAGCCGCAATTCCGCCGCATGCTGGCTGGTGTCGAGCTGGAGCAGCTGCGCCAGCGCGTGCTGGCCTCCTACCACCTCGGACCGCTCAGCACCGGGGAGACGCGCACCTATATCGAGCATCGCCTGAAGACCGCCGGTTGGGCCGGCAACCCGTCCTTCGAGGACGGGGCGTTCGCCGCGATCCATCGCCATACCGAGGGCATTCCGCGGCGCATCAACACGCTGTGCTCGCGCCTCCTGCTGTTCGGCGCGTTGGAAGAGACCCACAGCATCACCGAGACGATCGCCAACGAGGTGGCCAACGAATTGCGCCAGGACCTCGCCGGTCCGAAATCGGTTGCCGTCATGCCGCGGCCGGCGCGCAACGGCAACGGCAATGGCGAGGCGGCGCACCCGGCGCTCGAAACGCGGCTCGACCGCGTCGAGGCGAAGCTGAAGCGCCACGACCGCATCATCAAGAGCGCGGTCGAGATCGGCGTGCAATTGCTCGAAGCGCGGCGATGAACGCGCCCGCCCTCCCGGCCGCGAACGCGATGTCGGTCGATGTCGAGGACTATTTCCAGGTCCAGGCGCTCGCCGGCCATATCGCGCGCGGCGGTTGGGACGTCATCCCGCGGCGGGTCGAGCGCAATGTCGATCGGCTGCTCGACATGTTCGCGACCGGCTCGGCCACCGCGACATTCTTCACGCTGGGCTGGATCGCCGAGCGCCATCCGGCAATGGTGCGGCGCATCGCGGCTGCCGGCCACGAACTCGCCAGCCACGGCTACGACCACCGGCGCGCCGACCGGCTGACGCCGGTGCGGTTCCGCGACGACGTGCGCCATGCGAAACGGCTGATCGAGGACATCGCCGGCTGCGAAGTCCTGGGCTACCGCGCGCCGACCTTCTCGATCGGCTCCGCCAATCTCTGGGCCTACGACATCCTCGCGGAGGAGGGTTACCGCTACAGTTCGAGCCTCTACCCGATCCGCCACGATCTCTACGGCATGCCGGATGCGCCGCGGTTCCCGTTCCGACCGCAGGGCGGTGCGCTGTGGGAACTGCCGCTGGCGACGCGGCGCCTGTTCGGCCGCAACTATCCGTGCGCTGGCGGCGGCTATTTTCGCCTGCTGCCATACCGCCTGTCGCGCCGCAATCTGCGCGCGGTGAATTTCACCGAGCGGCAGCCCTGCATCTTCTACTTCCACCCGTGGGAGATCGATGCCGGGCAGCCGCGCGTCGCCGGCCTCGCGCTTCGTTCGCGGGCGCGTCACTACACCGGCCTCGCGCGCATGGCGGGCCGCCTCGAGCGGCTGCTGCGCGATTTCCGCTGGCGGCGGATCGACGAGGTGTTCGCGCAGGTCGGCACACAAGCACATTACGAGCCTAAGATCGCCGCCGCCGGCTGAGCCGCGGCGATGGCGCTCGTCATCCGCGAACTCGACGACAAGTCGGCGCCGGCCTGGGACCGCTTTGTCGACGACATGCCGGACGGCACGTTTTTTCACCGCGCCGGCTGGCAGGCGGTCATCGAACAGGCGTTCGGTCACCCGACTTGCTACCTGATGGCCGAGCGTGACGGCGCGGTCGCCGGCGTGCTGCCGCTCGCCCATCTGCGCAGCCGGCTGTTCGGCAACAGCCTGGTGTCGGTGCCGTTCTGCGTCTATGGCGGGCCGCTGGCGAGCGAGCGCGAGAGTTCGACTGCGCTGGTCGATCGCGCCGAAGATTTGATGCGGCGCGTCGGCGCCGACAGCATCGAGTTCC
This sequence comes from Allostellaceae bacterium, assembly GCA_035277405.1. Lineage (GTDB taxonomy): Bacteria > Pseudomonadota > Alphaproteobacteria > ATCC43930 > CGMCC-115725 > DATARH01. The sequence goes on from DATEKP010000183.1 coordinate 3,670, forward strand.
GCACGCGCCAGCCGGCGGTGGTCGAATGGCCGAGTCGCGACGATCTCTACGCGACGTTCCGCAAGCCGATCGCAGCCGATCCCGATGCCAATCTGAAGGCGATCCCGCGCAAGCAGCGCGCGATGGTGCGCAAGGGCATGCAGAACGGCCTGCGCTCGGAGGTCGATCGCGACACCGACCGGCTGCACCGCATCTATGCCGAGAGCGTCCGCAACCTCGGCACGCCGGTGTTCTCGCGCCGCTATTTCCGGCTCTTGGCCGAACGGTTCCGCGACTGCAGCGAGACCCTGACGATCGTCGATGGCGAGAGGCCGATCGCCTCGGTGCTGAGCTTCTTTTTCCGCGACGAGGTGCTGCCGTATTACGGCGGCGGCACGGCGGAGGCGCGGCAGCGCGCCGCCAACGATTTCATGTATTGGGAAGTGATGCGCCGGGCCGCCCTCCGCGGCGCCCGCCTGTTCGATTTCGGGCGCAGCAAGTTCGGCACCGGCTCGTTCGATTTCAAGAAATTCTGGGGCTTCACCCCGGAGCCGCTGCACTACCAGTACCGGCTGCGGCCGGGCTGCCCAATCCCTGACCACAACCCGCTCAACCCGAAATACCGGCTGTTGATCGCGGCATGGAAGCGGCTGCCGTTGCCGGTGGCCAACCTGCTGGGACCGCCGATCGTGCGCGGCATCGGGTGATCATGCCCGACCTCTTGTTCCTGTCGCACCGCCTGCCCTACCCGCCCGACAAGGGCGAAAAGATCCGCGCCTGGCACCTGCTCGCGCACCTCGCCGAGCGTTATCGGGTGCATCTCGGCTGCTTGATCGACGACCCGCTCGACCGCGATCGTCTCGGCGAACTGCGGCGCGTGTGCGCCTCGGTCGGCGCCTTCCCAGTCAGCCCGGCGGCGCAGAAACTGCGCGCGCTCGCCGGGCTGCGGCGCGGCCGGCCGCTGACCGTCGATGTGTTCTTCCATCCCGGCCTGACGCGCTGGGTCGACAGCCTGCTGGCCGCCCGGAAAATCGACGTGGTGTTCGCCTATTCCTCGCCGATGGCGCGCTACGCCGCGGGCCGGCCGGCGCCGCTTTCGATCCTCGACATGGTCGATGTCGATTCCGAGAAGTGGCGGCACTACGCCGAGCGTCGCAGCTGGCCGCTGCGCGCCCTCTATCGCCGCGAGGCCGCGACCTTGCTCGCCTTCGAGCGGCGCGCCGCAGCCACTTTTGACATGACGCTGTTCGTATCGGAGGCGGAAACAGGGCGCTTCGCGGCGCTCGCGCCGGAATGCGCAGGGCGCATCGGCTGGCTCGACAACGGCGTCGATTTCGAGCGGTTCTCGCCGGACCGCGATTACCGGCGGCCGTTCCCGGCCGGCACCGTCAACCTGGTGTTCACCGGCACGATGGAT
>DATEKP010000184.1:0-4584 GCA_035277405.1 Allostellaceae bacterium
CTTGATGGCGGTCGCGGAGGTGAATTCGTAAGGCGGCACGAACAGGTTGAGCGGCGCCGGCCCCTGCCGGATGCGCCCCGAGGTGTCATAGATCGAGCCGTGGCACGGGCAGAACCAGCCGCCATAGGGGCCGCGCGGGTCGCCCGATTTCTGGCCGAGCGGGATGCAGCCGAGATGGGTGCAGACGCCGATCACGACCAGCCATTCCGCCTTCTTGACCCGGGCGGAATCCTTCTCCGGATCGCGCAGGCTGGAGACGTCGACCTCCTCGGCCGATTTGATCTCGGCCGGCGTCCGGTGGTCGATGAACACCGGCTTGCCGCGCCAGGCGACGGTCAGGCGCTGGCCGACCTGCACCGGCGACAGATCGACGTCGGTGGTGGATAGCGCCAGCGTGTCTCGCGCCGGATTGAGGCTGTCGATGAACGGCCAGATTGCGATCGCGGTGCCGATCGCGCCGATGGCGCCGGCGCTGAGGATCAGGAAATCGCGCCGCGTACCCTGGTCGTGAGCGGATTGCGGGTGCGCCACATCGGCCATTCAGACATCCTCGTCGTTACGTCGCGGGGCTGCGTCGCGGACGCGCCGTGACGGCCGCAGCGGCAAGCTATACGCTTGAAGAAGCGGAACTATGCGACAGACTGCCGCATAAATTTGACGGGCCGCGGCCAAGCAACGGCGAGGCCTGCCATGCCGCGCGGACCGTCCGGAGGCAACCGATTTGCGCCTCGCATTATTCGAGCCGGACATTCCGCAGAACACCGGTGCGCTGCTGCGTCTGGCGGCCTGCCTCGGCCTCGCGGTCGATCTGATCGAACCGCTCGGCTTCGTGCTCGACGACCGGCGAGTGCGTCGCGCCGGCCTCGATTACCTCGCACTCGCGTCGATCCGCCGGCACTCCTCATGGCAGGCGTTTGTCGCCGACCGCGACCGCGGGTCGCGGCTGGTGCTGCTGACGACCGGCGGCGATGTCGCGCTGCACCGGTTCCGCTTCGCTGCCCACGACACGCTGCTGTTGGGGCGCGAAAGCGCCGGCGTGCCGGAGCACGTGCACCGCGCCGCCGCGGCGCGAATCGTTATCCCGCTCACGCCCGGCGCGCGCTCGCTCAATGTCGCGCTCGCCGGGGCGATCGCCGTGGCCGAGGCGCTCCGCCAAACCGGCGGGTTTCCGCCGCCCGCCAAGGCGTAAGCGGTTGACAACGCGGTGCGGCCGGCTTATCTCCGGCCGGCCGGCGGCAGCCCTTCTGCCCGGTCGGTTCCACGGCGCGCCCGTGGCGGAATTGGCAGACGCGCACGGTTCAGGTCCGTGTTCCGAAAGGAGTGGTGGTTCGACTCCACTCGGGCGCACCATTCGACAGTCATGCGCAACCGGCGCGGCGTAACATTGCCGTGAACGCCGGGGATCGCCGGACCCGCTCGACCCTAAAAGACGTTAACGATAGGCCAGGCTGCGCGACAGCCGAATAACGTCCGGGGGACGGGTGCGGACAATGGATAGAGTAGAAGTCCAAACGATATGGACGCCGCGCTTCTTAAGCGTGCTGCGGATCGTCATCGGGGTCTTGTTCTTCGAGCACGGCACCGCCAAGCTGCTGGATTTTCCGCATCAGGCGACGCACAAGGCCTTCCAGCTGTTCACGCTGGTTCCGGGCTTGCAAGGATTGCTCGAATTCATCGGCGGTCTGTTGATCATTTTTGGGCTGCTGACCCGCCCTGTCGCCTTCATTCTCGCCGGCGACATGGCGGTCGCCTACTTCATGTCGCATGCGCCGCGCAGCCCCTTTCCGCTGCTGAACGGCGGCGAGTTGGCGATCGTTTATTGCTTTGCTTTCCTCTATTTCGCCGTGGCCGGGGCCGGGGTCTGGAGCCTCGACGAGCTGCGCATCTGGCAGGTGCGGCCCCGCATCGCCGTCGGCAGTGGCATCTGAACGCGACCGTCCGCACCTCGCGGAATTGACGGGCTGCCCGCCGGGATAGATATTGCGGCGGGTGCACCAGAGTTTCTCGCGATGCTGAACCTGCCGTGGCGAACGCCCGGCGCCGCCGGCCCGAAGCCGGTGCGATCCGATGAGCCATAATCTTCATCGCGGCGACCTGCCGGACGGGCTGCGATTCGCCGGCGCTGTGGCGGTCGATACCGAGGCGATGGGCCTCAACCCCCATCGCGATCGGCTGTGCCTGGTGCAGCTGTCGGGCGGCGACGGCGACGCGCATCTCGTGCAGCTCGCCGCCGGCGGCTACGATGCGCCGAACCTGAAGCGGCTGCTGGTCGATCCGGCGGTATTGAAGCTGTTTCATTTTGCCCGCTTCGACATCGCCATCATCCGCCATTATTTGGGCGTAATGCCGCAGCCTATCTATTGCACCAAGATCGCCTCGCGGCTCGCGCGCACCTTCACCGACAAGCACGGGCTGCGCGATCTGTGCAAGGACCTGCTCGGCATCGACTTGAAAAAGGAGCAGCAGAGTTCGGACTGGGGGGCGGCGGCGCTGAGCGAGGAGCAGCTGCGCTACGCCGCCTCCGACGTATTGCATCTGCACGCGCTGCGCGCTCGGCTCGACGAGATGCTGGCGCGCGAAGGGCGCAGCGAATTGGCGCGCCGCTGCTTCGAGTTTCTCCCGGCGCGCGCCGTGCTCGATCTCGAGGGCTGGGCCGAGCAGGACATCTTCGCACATTAGTCACGCGGCAGGCGCGCCGGCCGCCATCGGGGCATGTCAGCGGGGGAAGTATTTTGGGGGACGAGCTTAGGGCCGCCGCGTCCAGGGCGGCGTTCGACAGCTTAGGCGACGGTTCGGACGGTGCTCGGCCCGCTCGCGCGCTCGCAGTGGCGCGACGGGTGATCGGCGCCGAGATCGAGGGGCTCGAGCAGCTGGCCCGGAGCCTCGATGGCGCCTTCGTCGCCGCGCTCGATCTGTGCGCGGCGGCGAAGGGCCGGCTGATCGTCACCGGCATCGGCAAGCCCGGCCACGTCGCGCGCAAGATCGCCGCAACCTTGGCCTCGACCGGCAGTCCGGCGCAGTTTGTCCATCCGGCCGAGGCGAGCCACGGTGATCTCGGCATGATCGGCGTCAACGATGCGGTGCTGGTCCTGTCGAACTCCGGCGAAAGCGACGAGCTCGCCGCCATCGTCTCGTACTCCAGGCGTTTCAAAATACCGCTCGTCGCGATCACCGGCGGCGCCGGTTCCGCGCTCGCCGAGGCCGCCGATGTCGTGCTGCTGCTGCCGCGTGCCGCCGAGGCGTGCCCGATGGGCCTCGCGCCGACCACATCGACGACGATGATGCTGGCGCTCGGCGACGCTCTGGCGATGGCGCTGCTCGAGCGCAAGGGCTTCTCATCCGCCGATTTCCGCACATTCCATCCGGGCGGCAAGCTCGGGCGACGGCTGCTTCGGGTCGGCGACATCATGCACGCGGGCGATGCCGTGCCGCTGATCGGCGCGGACGCCGCAATGTCCGAGGCAATCCTCGTCATGACCGCAAAGAGCTTCGGCTGCGTCGGCGTATGCGATGGCGGCGGACGGCTGGTCGGCGTGATCACCGACGGCGATCTGCGGCGTCACATGAACGGGCGCCTGCTGGCCCGCACGGTGGGCGAAATCATGCACCGCGAACCGAAGACGATCACCGCCGCCCACCTCGCGGCCGAGGCGCTCGGGCTGATGAACCGGTCGGCGATAACCGCGCTGTTCGTCGTCGATGACGAGCGCCGGCCGGCCGGATTTCTGCACATGCACGACTGCCTGCGCGCCGGTGTCGCCTGAGGTTCGTCGATGAGCGCCCCCGCATCGCCCGTCCGTCGTCCGCCGTCCGACCTGCCGGCAATGCGTGCGTCGCGCGCGGCCGTTGCGTGGGTTGCCGCCGCGCGCGAGCTGGCCGGGCCGGCCAGTTTGCACAGCCGCCGCGTCGCGCTGCTGAAGCGCGTGTTGCCGGCGATCGGCATCGCGCTGCTGCTGCTGATCGCGGTATGGCCGCGGCTGGCGCCGTTGTGGGAGCGGCTGCGCATCGCGATCCCGGCGATCGACCTGCGCGACGCACGCGAATTGCGCATGATCAACCCGCGCTACGCCGGCATCGACCGGGCCGGGCGGCCGTTTGTCGTGACGGCGGCGGTCGGCCGGCAGGTGCCGGATCGGCAGGACCTGATGTCGCTGCAGGAGCCGCGCGCCGACATGGCGCTGCACGGCGGGGCGACGGTGGTCGCCACCGCGCGGACCGGCGTTTATCAGTCGCAGACCCAGCTGCTCGACCTGTTCGGCGACGTGACGCTGGTCCACCAGAACGGCACCCGGTTCGTCACCGACGCGGCGCGGGTCGATGCCGCGAACAACACGGCAATGGGCAGCGACCCGGTCGCGGGGCATGGGCCGTCCGGCGACATCAAGGCGCAGGGCTTCCGGGTGCTCGACAAGGGCGATACGGTCGTCTTCACCGGCCGGTCGGACCTGACGATCAACGAGGCGACGCCGGGAACCCGGCCGACCGCTCCGCCGCGCCTGCCGGCAGCGGTCGCGGCGAGCGCGCGGCAGAGTGCCGCCGAGGCGGCGCCGTTGCTGGCCGCGGCAAATCCGAGCGCAGCGCGTC
>DATEKP010000185.1:0-5503 GCA_035277405.1 Allostellaceae bacterium
TCGACCGTTCGCACGACGGCGTCGATGTCCCTGACCGTGAGGCCGGGGTCGACGCCCTGGGTGAACAGGTTGAGCGCCAGGTTCATGACGTCGACGTTGCCGGTGCGCTCGCCGTTGCCGAACAAGGTACCCTCGACCCGGTCGGCGCCTGCCATCACGGCCAATTCGGCGGCGGCGACGCCGGTGCCGCGGTCGTTGTGCGGGTGCAGGCTGAGGACAATCGAGTCGCGGTCGCGGATATGGCGGCCGAACCACTCGATCTGGTCGGCATAGATGTTCGGGGTCGCCATCTCGACCGTCGCCGGCAGGTTCAGGATGACCTTCCTCTGCGGCGTCGGCTGCCACACGTCCATCACCGCCTCGCAGACCTCGACCGCGTAGTCGAGCTCGGTGCCGGTAAAGCTTTCCGGCGAATACTGGTAGATCACCTCGGTCTCCGGCATCGCCGCGGCGAGGTCGCGGATCTGCTTGGCGCCGGTCACCGCGATGTCGGTGATGCCGGCCTTGTCGAGGCCGAAGACGACGCGCCGCTGCAAGGTCGAGGTCGAGTTGTAGAGGTGCATGATCGCGCGCCGTGCGCCGCGGATCGAATCGAAGCTGCGCGCGATCAGCTCGGCGCGCGCCTGCGTCAGTACCTGGATCGTCACGTCCGCGGGGATGACGTCCTCCTCGATGATGTCGCGGATGAAGGTGAAATCGGTGTCGGACGCGGCCGGGAAGCCGACCTCGATCTCCTTGAAGCCGAGCTTCACGAGCATCTCGAACATGCGGCGCTTGCGCTCGGGCCCCATCGGCTCGACCAGCGCCTGGTTGCCGTCGCGCAAATCGACCGAGCACCACATGGGTGCCTTGGTGATGACGCGCGACGGCCATTGCCGGTCGGGCAAATCGATCGGCGCGAACGCGCGGTATTTGTGAATGGGCATCGTGGACATGAAATGAACTCCGGTGAAGGTGCCGCCGGCTTATCGAAGATGCGGCGGAGCGGTGACGACGGATGAGCGAGGCGGCCGGCGGGCTAAACCCCCCGGCCGGTGCTAAGTCGCCGCCCGCACTCCGCGCGCAGCGCGGCACCGCGAGCAATCCAAACCATCGAAGCCATGAAATTCACCAAGCGCGAGGGGATGTCCCCCGGAGGGAACGGACGAGCGGCGGCCGGCGCCTACAAGGACGCCGGGGAAATAAGTCGCAGCTCGTTGCGCGCGTTGGTCATGCTGCAGTGCATATAACCGAACCCTGCCGCGAAGTCAAATAGAGTAGCCAAACGCGCCAGCGCATGTGAACGCCCCTCACCCTGTCCCTCTCCCCATTTATGGGGAGAGGGAACGCCGCGGCGACGATGCGCCAGACGGTGAAACAAGATGCCGAGCGGCGATGCCGGCTCTCCCTCTCCCCGCATGCGGGGAGAGGGTCGGGGTGAGGGGCAACGCAGATATCGACCGTCAAAAATTCTCCACTCAGGGGCGCAGTTCGATCTCCCAGGCCCAGGCGCTGCGCTGCTGGAGGTGGAGCCCGTAGGGTGGGCTGAGCGGAGCGAAGCCCACCGCATTACCTTGCACATCGATGATGGGCTTCGCCGCGCTCAGCCCATCCTACGGAAGGGGGTTGTCGTCAAAAAGTCTCGACCCAGGGGCGGAGTTCGATTTCCCAGGCCCAGGCGCTGCGCTGCTGCCGGTGCAATTGCAGGTACGCTTGGGCGATCGCGTCGGGGTCAAGCAGCGCGTCGGGTTGGCTCGCGGTGCGCTGCGGGTTGGCGATGGCGCCGTCGATCACGATGTGGCCGACATGGATGTTCTGCGGCTGCAATTCGCGCGCCAGCGACTGCGCCAGCCCGCGCAGCGCGAACTTGCCCATCGCGAACGACGATGAGCGCGGGTAGCCCTTGACGCTGGCGCTGGCGCCCGTGAACAGGATCGTGCCGTGGCCCTGCTTGATCATGCGCCGCGCGGCCTGTTGTGCGACCAGGAAGCCGCCGAACGCGGTGACCCGGATCGCCGCTTCGACCGCAGCGGGGTCGAGTTCGGTGACAGGGCCGCGCGCCCGACCGCTCGGGTTGTAGACGACGAGATCGATGTTGCCGCCCCCGTCGAGCGCCGCGAACAGGCGCTCGACCGCGTCCGACCGGCTCGCATCGCAGGCGATTGCCGTCGCGCCGGTTTCGTTCACCAGCGCGCCCAGTTTCGAGGTGTCGCGCGCCGCCAAGACCACCTCCATGCCGTCGCCGGCGCAGCGCCGCGCCAGCGCCGCGCTCAATCCCGACCCCGCTCCGACGATCAAAGCTCGCTCGCGTCCCGCCATCGCTGTCACCCGCGCGTTGAAACTCTCCAAACCCACGATGCCGCAAAACGGCGCCGCGGCGCCAGAGGTAAACCGGGGCGGCGCCCGCCGCCGATGTCGCGCGGAACCCAACATATGCCACCCGGCTTGTCCGCACCCCCGACAAATTGTTTGATCGCCCGCAGGTCTCCTCACGGAAAACGAGACAATTCGCGCGATCCGCGGCTTGCGGCGCGCAAATCATGAGCCGCAAGGATTAATCGAATTTATTATTTTATCCAGTCTGGTGCTCACAGTATTGAGAGAAAGGAAAATATGATTTTGCACTGACTTGACTCGGCTGCGGAATTTCCTGCATCGAGGGTTGACAGCCCAACGAGCAGCTGCCTACAGTCCGCCTCGATCTTCCCCGCCCAACCCGATCGCCCCCAACCACAGGATCGGGACGGCAGACCGCACCCGCCTTCCGTCGGTCGATCAGACGGCGCGCCGCCGCGGCTTCCTGTGCCGGCGCCATTCCCGCCAACAACGGTGAGCTCTCTGCGGATGAAGTTGCGCAAAACGATCGGGCTTTCTCTCGCGTTGCTGTTCGCCTCCGCGCCGGTGATGGCGAAAGAGGCCGACAGCCGCCATCATCCCGCGGCCTCGCACGTCAAATCCAAAGCCGAGAAAAGCGACGGAGCGGCCAAAAAGCATGCCGCGAGGCGCGACCGCCGCGGCTGGACGGCGGAGCACGCGGTTGCCCGGCACCGAGCGTCAGCCGCCCGGAACATGCTGCCGCCGCCGGACGAATATATCGGTCCGCTGCGCGTCATCGGAAAAAGCGAGGTCGGCCGCGCCGCGTGGTATGGCGGGCATCATCTCGGCCGGCGCACGGCGAGCGGCGAGCGGCTCGACGACATTCACGTAACGGCGGCGCATCGCTCGCTCCCGATTCACTCGCTGGTGCGGGTGACCAATCTCCGCAACGGCCGATCGGTGATCGCGACGATCAACGATCGCGGCCCAGTCAGCCGGTCGCTGTTGATCGATGTGTCGCCCCGTGCGGCGCAGGAGCTGCAGATGGTGCACAGCGGCGTTGCCACCGTCACGGTCGAGCCGGTTGCCCCCGTCCCGGCGCCCGCGCAGGGACAACGGATAAACCACTAGTTTAATAGCCTGTCGCCTTTTTGCCACTGTTGCCCAAAAAGCACAACAGCGCGAAAACCCGCGCTTCTGCCGCAGCCTCAATTGACTCTGAATTGGTCGTCGATTGATGCTTCAGGGCATGCCCTGCCCACGGACTGTAACGATCCGAAAATCGTCAAGTAGTCGGCAATAACTCACTGCTACGGTCGCTTGCAGCCCGGCGTCATGCGCAGGGTGGGGAGCTCTGACGGCGCCTGCCGAGAGCAAGGAGATTTGGGGATCACTGCCGCCTCGTGCGGGGTTGGAGTGGGGGCAAAGTGTCCGAGACGCGCAAGATAATTCCGTTTCCGCCGAAGCTTCGGGCGAGGAGGCCGGCGAGCGAAAGCAGTTCGCCGGCCGCGGGACCGGCCGGTTACGAATTCACCGAACCCGAATTGGCGGCGTTGTGCCGCTGGTTTTCGGCGATGAAATACGCCTTCCCCGGTACCGAAGGGGTGATGATCGTCAGTCACCAGGAAGGGTTTTCGGCGGTCGGCCTCTACAACCGCGGCGCCGGCGCGCCGAATTGCCTGGTCGCCAAGCACGAGGCCGGGGATGCCGCGCGGTTTTTCTGGTCGACCGAGGGCGATCCGCCGCGGGTCATCCGAGATCTTTCGGAGATCACGGACGCGCATATCCGCGCCATCCGCCCGCCGCGCAACGAGAAGGGATGGCTCGACCCGATCGGTTGGATGGGAGTCTATGCCACGCGGATGATTACGACCGCGCTGCAAGTGGTTTGACTACCGGCGCGCGACCCGGCACGGTAGCGGCGCGACAGCAGGTGGCGTGGCCGCGCGGCGGAGGGGGGTCTCAGCACGGCGTCCGAACCTGAACGCGGCCCGCAGCGGCTCAGGATCGCCGGATCGCTGCGGGGCGATGCGCGCCGCGCCGATCCGCCCAACCAGAGATAGGGGGAGATGAGACCAGCCGTCGTATTGGGTTTGCTGGCCGCTCTGTTGGCCGGCTGCTCGGCGCTGCCGACGGCCGGGCCGACAGCGCGCGAGGTTGCGCGTCAGGAAGTCGAGGACAACCAGACCCGCTTCGATATCGTCGATGTCGATGACCGCGTCGTGGCGGCGCTGCTCGCTCAGCCGCACCCAAGTTTCCACACCCTTTTCAGAAAATACGGCAAGCCGCCGCAGCCGCGCATCGGCGTCGGCGACAGCGTCGTCGTGTCGATCTGGGAGGCGGCGGGCGGCGGGCTGTTCGGCGCTTCGCCGACCGATCACGTCGCGGCCGGTTCCCGCAGCGTCACGATTCCGGAGCAGGTCGTCGGCCAGGACGGCAGCATCACGATCCCGTTTGCCGGCCAGATCAAGGTGGCCGGCCGGCTGCCGGTCGAGGTGCAGCGGACGGTCGAGGACCGCCTCGCCGACAAGGCGATCGAGCCGCAGGTCATCGTCACGGTCACCCGCAGCCTGTCGAGCAGCGTCACGGTCGGCGGCGAGGTCGTCAACGGTGCGCGCCTGCCGCTGTCGCTGAAGGGAGACCGGCTGCTCGATCTGATCGCCGAGGCGGGCGGCGCCAGGGCTCCGGTCTATGAAACCTTCGTGCGGCTGTCGCGCAACGGCGTGACCGGGACGATCCCGATGACGAAGCTGATTGCCGATCCGGCCGAGAACATCTACGCCCAGCCGGGCGACGTGCTGACGCTGGTGCGCATCCCCGAGACCTTCTCGGCCTTCGGCGCGACCGGCGCCAATGCGCAGTTTCCGTTCACCGCCGAGCGGATGACCCTGGTCGAGGCGCTCGCCAAGGCGGGCGGCCTGCAAGACATGCGCTCCGATCCGGCCGGCGTCTTCCTGTTTCGCTTCGAGCCGCCGGCGCTGGTGCGGGCCTTCGGCCAGCCGGTGCTCGGCACCGGTCCCGGCGGCGCGACGCCGGTCGTCTACCGCCTCGATCTGCGCGACGCCAAATCCTATTTTCTGGCGCAGCGCTTCCCGATGGAAGACAAGGACGTCATCTACGTCGCCAACGCCGACCTCAACGAGATCCAGAAATTCTTCACCTTGCTGAATACGCTGACCGGGCCGGTGATCACCGGGATCGTGGTCAA
>DATEKP010000186.1:0-8780 GCA_035277405.1 Allostellaceae bacterium
TCTGCTCGCCGCGGTGCTGTTCCTCCCGCTGTGGCTGAATTACGGCGGCCCGCACTTCGCGGCCTGGGTGCAGTCGCTGCCGTTCGTCGGCGAAAACCGGCTGCTGGCGCGCTGGTATTTTCTCTACCTGCCGACCGTCACGATCGCCGCGCAGCCGCCGAAGACGAGCAGAACGAGCGGCGCCGGACCGAGGCCCAGCTCGGTCTCGTACTTGCCCCACCATGCCGGCAGGGTCCACGGCAGAAACAGGCCGCGCACCAACACCGACGCCGCGTCGCCGAAATCGGGGAAGATCCACAATTCGGAGCGCGGAAACGGCGCGACGAAGGCCAGGGCCGGCGCCAGCTTCGCCGCGCCGGCGGCGGCCGCCAGCACACCGGCGGCCAAGCCGACCGGCCAGAATGACCAGAGCGGCCGGTCGACGACCGCGAGGAGCAGCCAGACCGCGATCACGGCGATAGCGGCCGGTACGATCAGGTGCGGCGCGCCGCCGTAAACGAAATACGTCAACAGGGCCGCCGCGCCGGCGATTGCGGCGCAGGCGCGGTAGAACCCGTTCGCCTGCCCGCCAATCGGCGTCAGCAGCGCCCAGCACAGCAGCGGCAGCAGGCCGACCGCATGGTACGGAACATGCCCGATCGCCATCCGGTACAGCAGAAAGCCGTTGAACAGAAAGACCACGCCGCCGAGCGCTGCGGCCGGCGGCGATGTCCGAAAGCGCTGCCGCAACAGCAGAAACATGCCGATGCCGCCGGCCCAGGCGAACAGCACCGTCGTCAGGAAAAAGGCGCGCTCAGGATCGACGATCGCGCCCAGGAGCTGCGGCATCGAATAGAAGATCGACTGCGGATTGGCGAGAAACGGCAGCCCGCCGCAAAACGCCGGCGTAAAATGCGGCACCGCCAGCGGCCCGTTCGCCGCGATCCAGTAGCGGCCGGCCAGCAGCAGCGGCAGGAAATAGGAATAGTCGCCGCCGAGCCGGCCGGACGGTGGCGGAAAGAAGCCGAAGCAAAACCGGGCGTAGATCAGGCCGCTGACCAGCAGCACCGCGTGCCACCACAAGCTGCGGCCGGTCATCGCCGCTCCGCCCCTTCGGCCAGAGGCCAGGCGCTGGCGGCAATCGGCATATCACGAACCGTCGAGGCGGCATTGAAGCTGACCCCAATACCCAGGCCGCGCCGCAGCAGCACGGAAAAGGCGAGCCACAGCACCGCCGGGCCGATCGGCACGCCCCACAGCCGGATCAACAGGAACATCAGCGCCGGCAGGATCACCAGCGCCAGGACCGTGAGCCGCTCCCACGCCAGAAAGCCCGTCCGCATCCCCATGCGCGCAAGCCAGGCCGCGGCGAACAGCAGAACCAGCGCGTCGTAATCCCAGGCATAGGGCGTCGCGAGAAAGATCGCGACGGTCAGCGCCGCGGCCTTGATCTCGGGCGGCCCCTCCCCGCTCCACACGACGACGACGCCGGCAAATGCCAGCACCGCCGACGCGATCTGCACCGCATAGGCCAACCCCAGCCCGGCGCCGAGTTCGCGCGCCGCGGCAAATATGCTCGGAAAGCGGGTCAGGTCGGTCGCGGTGTCGATCAGGCTGCGGTTCACTGCCATGTTGTGGAAAAACCCGAGCCACGCCGGCGCGCCGAACGCGGCGAGGCTGAGGAGGCTCAGCACGGCGATGGTCGCGGCGGCCGCCGCAATCGCGCGCCAATAGCCGCCGACCGCCAGCGCGACCGGCAGCAGCAACCCCAGATGCGGCTTGTAGGCGAGGCAACCGAAGCAGATGCCGGCGACGATCGGCCGCCGTTCCAGCGCGATCAACCCGCCGCCGAGCAGCGCGGCGGTGAAATAGCCGTTCTGCCCGAAATTCAGGTTGTAGAACGCCGCCGGTGCGCCGACCGCCGCCAGTGCCGCCGCCGGCCAGCCAACCAGCCGCCGCAATGTCGCCCAGACGAGGCCGACCCCGAGCACGCGCCACACGATCAGCGCGGGTATGTACGGCAGGGCCGCCAGCGGCAGCGTCAGCAGCAGCGCGAACGGGGGATAGCTGTAGATGCCCCAGGCGAACGCGCGCGGCCCGACGATGCCGCGCTCGAACGCCTGGAAGCGGTCATGGTCGTAGACGAGGCCGGCATGCCCCGCGGCCGCGGCCTTCGCGGCGGCGTAGTAGTTCAGAAAATCGAAGGCCAGCGGCTGCCCGGTCGGCGCCGTCAAGCCGTCCGTGGTAAAGAACAGATCGAACCTGACGATGCCGTAGAGCACGATCGCTGCGCAAAAAGCCCCGCAGAACAGCAGCGATCGCCGGTTGATCCAGCGCGCCTCGCCCAGGAGGCCGACCGCGTATCGCAGAGACCGTATCGCCGCCGCCATTCGCCCCATCCGCCCCCGCGACCCGGCGGCAAACCTATGCCGCCGCTCTTTAGGCATGGTTAACCCGTCGCGCCTTTGGTTTAGGATTTGAAAAGATTCGCAAGCTAGGGTCGGGCCGAGAGGATGGCGGGGACAGCGAACCGATGACCATATCCACGGCGCGAGGGCGAGGCGACGGCGCGCGGCTGCTTCCGCCGCTTCCGGGCCGGTTCGCGAACAGCCCGGCCGCGCGGCAATTCGCGTTCTTCCTGCTGTTCGGCGGCAGCGCCGCATTGGCCAATCTGCTGGTCGGGTGGCTGCTGTACGGGACCGGCCTGTCCCCTGCCCTGCCCTATTGGAGCGCCACCGGCATCGCCGCGGCGGCCGGCCTCGTCATCAATTTCGCGCTGAACTACGCGTTCAACTTCCGCTTCCGGCAGCGCTCGGCGCTGCGCCAGTTCGCCACCTTCTGCGCGGTCGCGCTGGTCGGCGTCGCGCTGACGAGCGCGCTGTCGGACATGGTGCTTGCCCTCTTGGCGCCGGCCGCCAGCGGATTGCGCGACGGCGGCCAGCCGGTCGCATTGAAATTCGTCGCCCACGTCGTCGCGGTCGCTCTCGTTGCGGTCTATTCGTTCTTCGGCCACAAGTACTTGTCGTTCAATATCGGCATTTACGCGCGGCTCAATCAGCTGAGGCTGCTGCTCGCGGGATCGGTATGACGGACGCGCCTCGCAGCCTCTCGGTCGTCTGCATCGGCGCTGGCCCGGCTGGCCTGACCGCCGCCTACCTGCTCGGCAAGCACGGCGTGCACGCGACGGTGCTGGAGCAGGACCCGCATTATGTCGGCGGCATTTCGAAAACCGTCACCTACAAGGATTTCGCGTTCGACATCGGCGGCCACCGCTTCTTCTCGAAATCGGAGGCGGTCAACGAACTTTGGACCGAACTGCTCGGCGACGGGTTCCTCGAGCGGCCGCGCAAATCGCGCATCTACTATCGCGGCCGGCTGTTCGACTACCCGATTCGCATCTTCGATGCGCTGCCCAAGCTCGGGGCGTTCGAAGCTGCGCGCTGCGTCGGCTCGTATCTCCAAGCCAGGGTCGGCCGCGCCGCCGAACCCCGCACCTTCGAGGACTGGGTCACCAGCCGATTCGGACGCCGCCTGTTCGAAATTTTCTTCAAGACCTACACCGAGAAGGTGTGGGGCATGAAGTGCTCGGAGATTTCCGCCGATTGGGCCGCCCAGCGGATCAAGGGGCTGTCGCTGTCGAAGGCGATCTGGCATGCGCTGAAGCCGCAGCGCAGCGGCCAGCCGCGCGACCAGGTGATCAAGACGCTGGTGCACAGCTTCCGCTACCCGCGGCGCGGCCCCGGCATGTTGTGGGAAGAGACGGCGCGGCGCATCCGCCGGCAGGGCGGCGAGGTATTGCTCGGCCAGCGCGTGTCGGCGCTGCGGTGGGACGCGGCGGAACGGCGCTGGACCGTCCTCGCCCGCGCGCCCAGTGGCGACGAGCGCGCGTTCGCGTGCGATCAGATCATCTCCAGCATGCCGCTGCGCGAGCTGGTGCTGGCCTGTGATCCGGCGCTGTCGCCCGAGGCGCGGCTGGCCGCCGAGGGGCTGCGCTACCGCGACTTCCTGACCGTCGCGCTGATCGTCAAGGAGCGGAACGTCTTTGACGACAACTGGATCTACATCCACGATCCGGGGGTCAAGGTCGGCCGCGTCCAGAATTTCAAGTCGTGGTCGCCCGAGATGGTGCCCGACCCCGCGCTGGCCTGCTACGGCCTCGAATATTTCTGCTTCGAGGGCGACGGGGTGTGGCGGTCGAGCGACGCCGAGCTGGTCGCGTTGGCCGGCCGCGAGCTGGCGGCGCTCGGGCTGGCGGCGCGCGACGACATCCTCGACGGCGCGGTTGTGCGACAGAAGAAGGCCTATCCGGTCTACGACGACAGCTATCAGCACAATGTCGCGGCGATCCGGGCCGAGCTCGAGGCGCGCTGTCCTGGCCTGCACGTCGTCGGCCGCAACGGCATGCACAAATACAACAACCAGGACCACGCGATGATGACCGCGATGCTGACGGTCGAGAATATCCTCGCCGGCCGGCGCGCGTTCGACGTATGGCGCGTCAACGAGGACGCCGAATACCACGAGGAGGCGGCGGCCGGAGCGCCGGGCGCGGGCGAGGCGGCGGGCGCCCTGGCGAGCGAGCGGCTCGTCCCGCTGCGCGCCTAACTGGCAGGCGCCATCGCGCGGCGGATCGCCGCGAACAGCAGCAGCGCCAGCGCCGGAAACCCGATTTGCACCGACGTCGCGACGTAGAAGAGCGGCATCAGCACCGGCAGCACCCAGGCGAGCAGCATGATCTCGCGCTCGCCGCGGCGAAAGCCGGTGCGCATGCCCAAGACCGCCAGAAAGGCGATCGCCAGCGCCGCCCAGGTCAGGTCGTAATACGACAGGTAAGGCGAGCACAGCAGCGAGCCGGCCACCAGGGTCGCTGCCTTGGCCTCGAACGGCGCCTCGCGATTGCGCCACGCCCGCCACACGCAGACCGCGGCGCCCAGCGCCGCCATCGCCTGTATTGCCTCGGCGGCGGCGACGGGCAGCCGCAGCGACAGCGCGAAGATGAACGGGGTCGGGATGACGCGCCAATGCGCGCCGAGCGTCGTCGCCTGCGCGACCTGCGGCAGATGCGCGAACAGCGCCGCGTAGGTGCCCCACCCGAATGCCGCGAGACTGGCGAAGGTTAACACCGCCGCGGTTGCTGCAGCCGCGGCGATCGTCTGCCAACGCGCCTCGGCCAACAGCGCCAGCGGGAACAGCACCGCGAGGTGCGGCTTGACGCACAACAGCCCGATCAGCACGCCCGCCGCCAGCGGGCGCCGGTCGAGCCGCAGCAGCGCCAGCCCGGCCAGACCGGCGGTCAGGAAGGCGTACTGACCGATCAGCACATTGATCAGCCCGGCCGGGGTCGCCGCGGCGACGATCCAGGCGGGCCGCGGCAGCAATCGCCGCACCAGCAGCGCCCACAGCGCCGTCGTGCCGGCGACAAACACCGCGAAGGCGAGCGGATAGGGCAGCCAGCCGAACGGCGCGAGCACGAGCAGCAGGGTCGGCGGCGAGACGAACGGGTTGAGCAGATAGGGCAGCGCCGGCACCGCGGCATGCTCGACCGCCTGGATCGTCGCCCAGTCATAGGCCGCCTCGGGTCGGCCGGTCACCGCGAGCCGCGCCGCGCTCCAAAAGCCGATGAAATCGATGCCGACCGGGTTGCCTTGCGGGTCGACTAGGGCAGGCAGCGACCATGCGATCCAGCCGACCGCGATGACCGCGAACAGCCCGAAGATGATCGACGAATAGCCGCGCACCCGCTCGGCATTGAGCCAGTGCGCATCGGGCGCCGCGGCGGGACGAGCGATGGCGGCGCGCGGCATGCTCGGCTACGCCGCCGGCGACGCCATCACAGGCCGGCCGCCGGCGCGGCGCAGCGCCACGAACAGCAGCAGCAGCATCGCCGGGAATCCGATCTGTACCCCGGTCAGCATCGCCACCGGCGGCATCAGTGCCGGCGCGACCCAGGCAAACAGCAGGATCTCGCGTTCGCCGCGGTGGAAACCGGTGCGCATGCCGAGCAATGCCAGCCAGGCGATCGCCAAGGTCGACCACAGCAGGTCGTAATAGAACAGGTAGGGCGTCGCCAGCATCGAGGCCGCCATCAGCGCCGCTGCCTTCGCCTCGAACGGCGCGCCGCGTCGGCGCCATGTCACCCATACGGCGCCGGCGGCAGACAGCGCCGCCGCGCTCTGCAACAGCCACGCGGCGCGGTGTGGCGCGCCGAGCGCCAGCGCAAAGGCGAGCGCGCTCGGCATCTTGCTGAGCGGCGCGGCGCCGGCCTCGGTCGCCCGCGCGATGACCGGCAGGTTGTGCCAGAACGCCGTGACCGTCGGCCAGCCGAACGCGGCAATGCTCGCGGCGGCGAACACCAGCACCGTCGCGGCGGCGGCGGCGATCGTGCGCCATCGCCCCTCGGCCAACAGCGCCAGCGGGAACAGCACCGCGAGATGCGGCTTGATCGCGAGCAAGCCGATCAGCACGCCGGCCAGAATCGGGCGGCGGTCGAGCGAAATCAGCGCGAACCCGGCGAGCGCGGCGGTCAGGAACGCGTTCTGCCCGATCAGCAAGGTGATCAGCGCTGCGGGCGTCGCGGCGGCGACGATCCAGGCGCGCCGGTCGGGCAGCACCTGCCGCCCCAAAGCGGCCCACAATGCCGCGGTGCCGAGGACGAAAATCGGCAATGCCGCCGCATAAGGCAGCCAGCCGAGCGGCGCCACGGTCAGCAGAAAGGTCGGCGGGTAGGACCACGGGAAGAATTCGCTCGGGCGCGAGGCGACCGCGGCATGCTGCACGGCTTTCAGAACCGGCCAGTCGAACACCGCCTCGGGCCGGCCTTCGACCGCCAGCCGCGCCGCGCTCCAGAAGCCGATGAAGTCGTAGCCGAACGGCTTGCCGGCCGGATCGACCATGTGCGGCAGCGACAGCCCGAGCCAGGCGGCGAACAGCAGCGCCGCGATGACGACGATGATCCAGGAATAGACCCGGACGCGCTCGGCGTTCAGCCAATGCCCGGTGCCGGATGACGCCGCACCGCCGATCGCCGCGCCCGCCCCCGCCTGCGCCGTCACTCCCCTGCCCTCCCGCCGGTCGGCGGAAACCCTAGCGGAGGATGGTTGCCGCGTCGTTAACGATTGTCGGTACTGCCCTGAATCTGAGGTTCACAACATTTCAAATCGTCGCCATTGCGAGGCGACGAAGCAATCTCGTCGGCAGGGAATCGGGCGGCACGAGATTGCTTCGCCCCGCTCGCAATGACGGCGACATTTGTTACGAACGTCCGTTCGCGACACGAGCGCCCCCTCGGGCAGCCGCGGCTCACCCGGGATTGGCCGGCGCCAGGGCCGGACGCGCGACCGGCAGCACCCGGGTCGCCAGCAGCGCGACGATCGCGACCGCGACGCCGCCCGGCACGTCGAGCAGGTAGTGGCCGCCCTCGCTCGGCAAAGACAGCAGCATGACAAGATTGAACGCGCCGACCGGCAAGAGCAGGCGCGAGCCGCGATAGGCGTAGGTGAACAGCACCGCCAGCACGGCGTGGAACGACGGGAAGGCGATCACCCCCTTCAGCAGCATGATGTCGAGCGACGGCAAGGTGCCGTTGCGCAGCCCGACCAGGTCCTCGACATAGGCCTCGCGCAGTTCCGGCATGCCGACCGCCGGACCGAAGGTCGGGAACAGCGAGAACACCGCGGCCGTCAGCATCAGCGCGACGGTCACCCCGATCAGCAGCTCGGCGCCGCGCTGCTGCCGCGCCGGCCGCGAAAACCACAAGACGGCGAGCAGAATCTGCGGCAGCAGGCTGTGATAGGCGGCGGCGAAGGGCAGCTTCAGCGCCGGATGCTCGACGACGAAATCGTACCAGGCGCGCCAGTCGAACCCGAGCGCGGCATCGGCCGCGGCCAGCCTTGCGTCGTAGAGCGGCCCGTTCCGCGCCGCCGCGAGATAGGTCAGGATGGCGCCGGCGACCGAGAAGATCAGCCACAACAGCCCCCATTCGGCAAGCGCCGCGCAGTGCCGCCCGAGATCGCCGGTGCGGTAGCCGATCGCGGCGATAGCGACCAGCGCGAGGCTGATGCCGGCGAACGGCAGCCAATGCGACAGGCCGATCCCGCGCGCGCCGCACCAGACGACATCGCTCGCCGAGAGGCACGCCAGCAACAGCCACACCCTGGTCGAGGCACCCGACAATCGCACCTCCGCGGCATTTTGCGGAACGCTGTTCAGATAGGGCAAACGATCCGGAATGGCGAGGGTTCGCGCGGTTTTCCTATTGCCGGTTTGGTCCGCCGCTAAGCGGCGCCCGGCTTGACAGCGCGCGCGCTTCGGGGATGGAGTGCGGCGCTGCCACGAGCGAGGAAACGCCCGCATGTCAACCAGCCCCGCCGCGCCCGTCCCGCCCGCGTCTGCCGGCCCGGCGGACTACCTCGCGAGCGTGCGCGAGCTGGCGCCGATGCTGGCCTCCGTGTCCGGCGAAATCGACGAGCGGCGCGAGCTGCCCGAGCGCGTTGTCGAGGCGCTCGTCGCGCGTGGGCTGTTCCGCCTCCTGCTGCCGCGCCCGCTCGGCGGTGCCGAGTTGCTGCCGGCGGAATACGTGCCGATCATCGAGGAGCTCGCCAAGACAGACGCCAGCACCGCCTGGTGCATCAACCAGAATTCCGGCTGCTCGATGACTGCGGCGCATCTCGCCCCGGCGGCGGCGCGCGAGATTTTCGGTGGACCGCGCGGCATCCTCGCCTGGGGGCCGGGACCGGGCGAGGCGCGCGTCGCGCCGGGCGGCTACCGCGTCACAGCCAGCTGGAGCTTCGCCAGCGGCAGCC
>DATEKP010000187.1:0-4427 GCA_035277405.1 Allostellaceae bacterium
CTCATCGTCTCCGCTGGTATTGACTGTCGTCCCGTTGGAGCTGTCCGGTCCATTCCCGGGCGGCGACAGATCGGTAAGGGGACTTATTTTCATCGCTGATCCAGATCGTGCGGACGATCCGGACATCGGGACGCTGCGCCAAGCATTCGACCTCACCTATCGGGAAGCGAAAGTGGCGCTAGCCGTTGCACAGGGTCATGGGCTGCAGGCGGCGGCCGACGCGTCGGGAGTAGCGATGACCACTGCACGCAGCCAGCTCCAGCAGGTTTTTGGCAAAACCGGAACCAGTCGCCAGGCCGAATTGACGGCGCTGCTCCATCGGACGCTCGGCACCGTCCGCCGCGATTGACGCCGGCAACTCGAAACGGCGGAATAAAAGAGCGGCCGGAGCGATCTCAATGTCGCGGCGGCGATTGCTCTGGCGACGGTGCTATCGGTTGACGGGGCCTAGTGGACGCCGAGGACGTGCAGGGTTCATCGCGGGAGGCATCGTTCGAGGCGGTCGTGCTGCCGCATCTCGACGCCGCCTACAATCTGGCGCGCTGGCTGACGCGCGATGCGGCCGCGGCCGAGGATGTGGTGCAGGAGGCAATGCTGCGCGCGTTGACCTATTTCGCCAGCTACCGGGGCGGCAACCCGCGCGCGTGGTTGCTGCAGATCGTGCGCAATGCCGCGTATGCGTCGGCCGGCCTCGATCGCGGGGTGCAGCTGGTGCCGATCGGCGAGCCGGGTGAGGCTGGCACGATTGCCGGCGAGGACATCGTCAGCATGGCCGACGACCCGGAGGCGGCGCTGATTCGGAGCAGCGGCGCGCGGCAGGTACGCCAGATGATTGCTGCGTTGCCGGTCGATTTGCGCGAGCCGCTGGTGCTGCGCGAGCTGGAAGAACTGTCGTACAAGGAGATCGCCGAGATCACGCGGGTTCCGATCGGCACCGTGATGTCGCGCCTGTTCCGGGCGCGTCGGCTGCTGGCCCAAGCGGCCGAGGCGGGGAACCTGCGATGATCGCCATGCCCGATTGCGACAAGGTCTTGCTGGTGCAGGCCGAGCTCGACGGCGAGCTCGACGCCGCCGCGGCCGCCGCGCTGGCCGCGCATCGCGCCGATTGCCCGGTCTGCGAGGCGGCGGCGGCCGAACTGTCGCGCGCGCGCACACTGATCGACGACTCTCTCTATCAGGCGACGCCCGCAGACGTGCGCGGCCGGATCATGGCGCGGCTGGCGGCCGCCCGGCCCAGCATCGAGGCGGCGACACCGTCTCGACCCAAGCCGTTCTTTGCGGCATGGCGGCGGTGGTGGCAGGCGCCGGCCGGCTTTGGGATCGGCGCGGCGTGCGCCACGGCGCTGGCCTTTTTCGTGCTGCTGCCGCGCCAGGATTCGGGCCTTGTCGGGCAACTCGTCGCCAGTCATATCCGCGCATTGCAGCCCGGCCATCTCGAAGACGTGGTGTCGACCGATCGCCATACCGTCAAGCCGTGGTTCGACGGGCGCATCGATTTCGCCCCGCCGGTCAAAGACCTGGCGGCCGAGCGCTTTCCGCTGAAGGGCGGCCGGCTCGATTATATCGACGGCCGGCCCGTCGCCGCGCTGGTCTACCAGCGCGACAAACATCTGATCGACCTGTTCGTCTGGCCGGTTGCAGGAACTGCGCGAGCGCCCGAAGCAGCGGAGCGCCAGGGCTATAATGTCGTGCATTGGGCGCAAGGCGGGATGAATTTCTGGGCGGTATCCGACGTCGAAGCCGCCCAGCTGCGCGAATTCGCCGAGGATTGGCGACGATCTCCTTGACCGAACCGCCGTCGTCGCATCGAATTGCGGCGGGCGTCTGATGGCGGGCGGATGATCGAAGTCTGCGGTCTCGCGAAATCTTTCGGCGATTTGCGAGTCGTCCAGGACGCCAGTTTCGCCGCCCGCGACGGCGAGATCACCGGCCTGATCGGCCCCAACGGCGCCGGCAAGACGACGATATTCCGCCTGATCTGCACGGTGCTGCGGCCGGATCGCGGCACCACGCTGATCGACGGCATCGATTCCTGCCAGGACCCGATCGCGGCGCGGCAGCGGCTCGGCGTCCTGCCCGATGTGCGCGGCCTCTATCCGCGGCTGACGGCGCGCGAGCACCTGCGCTATTTCGGCGAATTGCACGGGCTGGGGCGGCGCGAGCTTGATTCGCGCATCGCCGAAACGATCGACACGCTGCGGATGGAGGACTTCATCGACCGCCGCGCCCGCGGTTTTTCGCGCGGCCAGCAGATGAAGGTCGCGCTCGGCCGCGCTCTGGTGCACCGGCCGCGCAACATCATGCTCGACGAGCCGACCAACGGCCTCGACGTGGCGACCAGCCGCGCCGTCCGCGACCTGCTGCGGCGGCTGCGCGCCGAAGGGCGATGCATCCTGCTGACCAGCCACATCATGCAGGAGGTGGCGGCATTGGCGGATCGCATCGTCGTGCTGTCGGAGGGGCGCGTCGTGTTGGATGGCACGACCGCCGAACTGCGCCGCGCCACCGGTCTCGACGATCTCGAGGAGATTTTCATGGCGGCGACGACGCAGCCTCCGGCGGCGGTGCCGGCATTCGCAGCCGGAGGCTGACGGTGCGCCCGATCCTCGCGGTCTTCCGCAAGGAAATGATCGACCACCTGCGCGACAAGCGCAGCATCCTGGTGGCGATGATCTACCCGCTCTTGGGGCCGGTGCTGCTCGGCATCATGATCGGGGTCGTCGGCGGCTCGATGCGGGTGGGCGGCAGCGCCCCGCTGGTCATCCCGGTCGTGAACGCCGCGGCGGCGCCCGATCTCGTGCGCTTTTTTGCGCAGCATGGTGCGACGGTGCGGCCGCTGTCGGCCGAGCCGCGTGCGCTGGTTTCGGGCGGCGGCGCCTCGTTCGCGCTGATCCTGCCGGAGCGGCCGCACTCAAGCGGGCAGGGGGCGTTGCGGGTGCGGCTGATCACCAATCCGACGCGAGTCGACAGCATCGTCGCGACGGGCCGGGTGATCGGCATGCTGAACGAGTACCAGCAAGAGACGTTGCGCGGTCGGCTCTCCGCCGCCGGCCTCTCGCCCGAGGTCATGAATGTCCTCAGCATCGAGCAGGAGCGGGTCGGGCAGGCGGCTGGGCCGGCCGTGATCCTGCTGGCGATGATCCCGCCCTTCATCATCTTCACGTTGTTCACCGGCGGAGTGCATGTCGCGCTCGATTCGACCTGCGGCGAACGCGAACGCGGTTCGTTCGAGCCGCTGATGATGAACCCGGTGACGCGCGTCCAGGTGCTGATCGGCAAGCTCGGTGCGACAATCGTCTTCACGTTGATGGCGGTCGGCGTGCAGGCGATCGCCTTCTGGGTCATGCTGCGCCTGGTGCCGCGCGAATCGCTCGGCCTCGTCTCGCCGCCCGGCACGTTGCGCTTCATCCTGATCGTCTCGGTGTGCCTGCCGCTGATCGTGCTGGCGGCTGCGACGCAACTGCTGATCTCCGCGGTCACCCGCAGCATGAAGGAGGCGCAGACCTATCTCGGCCTGTTGCCGCTGATCCCCGGCATCGCCGGCATGGTGCTGGCGTTCGCGCCGGTCGGGGCGCGGCCGCTGCTCGCGGTAATCCCGACTTTCGGCCAGACGCTGCTGATGGGCCAATTGGTGCGCAGCGAGGCGATCAGCGCGATGTTCGTCGGCATCACGGCCGTGGCGACGCTCGGGGTGACCGCGCTGTTGCTGGCGCTCGGCTTCCGGCTCTACGAGCGCGAAGCGATCCTGTTCCCGCACTAACCGCCGGCAGCGCCGCCGCGCATGTCGCCGACGACGCGAACGCGCACCCGCAGCGCGCTGCCCGGCAGATAGGCAAGCGGCATGTCCTCGACCTCGATGGTTTCGAGCGCGGCGGCGTCTGCCCCCGCGGCAATCGCCCGGTCCCTCGCCTGCGCTTCGGCCGCGGCGATCGCCGCTTCGCGCGGCATGTCGCGATAGACCTGGTCGGTTTCGCCGCTGACCTGGGCGATCGCGGCGCCGACCGCGTTGGCGCAGTCGCCGTGCGGCACGCGGATCACATCGGACACGCCGGCGAGCCGTTCGGGTACCAGAAAGGCGCCGCCACCGACCGCAATCAATGTCACGTCGCCCGCCTCGGTCTTCATGCGGTCGATCGCGTCTTCGAGTTTGTTTCGCGCCACCTCGAGCGTCGCCCGCGCCGTGTCGGCCGGGAGGCGCTGGGCCAGCGCCGGATCGCCGATCGCGGCGCGGCCGAGGGCGACGGCGGCATCGGTCGCCGTCGGCGTCTCCCCGCCGAATGTCAGCGCCTCTTCTCTCAGCCGGTAGCCGACGCTCGCCGGCCCGACCCGCACCGCCGCGGAACTGCCCGTGACGATGCTGCCGCCGCCGAGCGCGATCGAGAATAGGTCGGGCATGCGGAACAGCGTGCGCACCTCGCCGATCTCGA
>DATEKP010000188.1:0-12248 GCA_035277405.1 Allostellaceae bacterium
CGACCCGCTCGGCGCGCATCACAAAGCCGCCTGTTGTGTTGATCGTGGCTCCGGTCACCCGGTCGCCCGGCGCTTTTTCGACCGGCAGCGGCTCGCCGGTGAGCATCGCCTCGTCGACCGCGCCGCCGCCCTCCAGCACGACGCCGTCCACCGGCACCTTCTCGCCCGGCCGCACCCGCAGGCGCTGGCCCGGCACGACAGATTCGAGAGGGACATCGTCCTCCCCGCCGTCATCGCGAACGAGGCGGGCATGCTTTGGCGCGAGGTCGAGAAGCGCGCGGATCGCGCCAGAGGTCCGAGCGCGGGCGCGCAACTCCAGCACCTGCCCGAGCAGCACCAGCGTCGTGATGACCGCCGCCGCCTCGAAATAGAGCGGCACGCCGCCCCCCTCCGGGGAGCGGAACGCGGCCGGGAAGATGCCCGGAACCAGCACGGCGAGGACGCTGTAGAGATACGCGACGCCGGTGCCGAGCGCGACCAGCGTGAACATATTCAGATGACGGTTGACGATCGAGTGCCAGCCGCGCCGGAAGAACGGCGCGCCGGCCCAGGCAACGACCGGCGTCGCGAGCAGCAATTGCAGCCAGATGAAGAGCGTCGACGGCGAATGCCACAGCATCGCGATCGCCAACAACGGCGCTGACAGCACCCCGCCGACCCACAGGCGGCGCGTCATGTCGGCGAGCTCGGGATTGTCCCCGCCGCCCGCACCAACCGGCACCATCGGCTCCAGCGCCATGCCGCAGATCGGGCAGCTGCCCGGCGCGTCGCGCACGATCTCGGGATGCATCGGGCAGGTCCACTGCGCCGCCGCTTGCGTCACGGGCGGCGGTTCGGCTTTCCCAAGAAATCGCTCCGGTTCGGCGGCGAAACGCTCGCGGCAGCGCGGGCCGCAGAAGAAATATTCATTGCCCGCATGGGAAACGCGATGCCGCGCCGTCGGCGGATCGACCCGCATGCCGCACACCGGATCGGTCGCCTCGCCTGCGGCCTGGTGGCGATCGGGTGCGTGATGCCCGGCGCGCGGCACCGCAGGTTCGCTTGACGTCATGTGGGAACCGCCCCTTCGCCATCCATTCCAGTGCGGCGCACGATTGCCGGTGCAAGTATAATTGAGATCGCCGCGGCCAATCGCAAATCCGCTGCGCTGCGCCAACGGACGGGCGAGCCGCCGAGATTTGGCGTAGGATGCCGAGAAGCATCGAGGCACCGGAGCATCATGTCCGACGCGAAGCAACGCAACCGCCCTGCCTACGACGAGGATTTCTATGCCTGGACCCAGTACCAGGCCGAGGTGCTGCGCTCCTTGGCAACGAGCGACAACCGCTTCGATCGCGAGCACGTCGCCGAGGAGATCGCGGATTTGGGGAAGAGCGAACGCGACGCCGTACGGAGCCAGGTGCGGCGCATCCTGGAGCATTTCCTGAAGCTGGCCTATTCGCCGGCGAGCGAGCCGCGCCATGGCTGGCGAGGCTCGATCATTGACGCGCGTGCGGAACTCGACGACAAGCTGTCGCCGACCCTACGGCAAGACCTTCTCGGCACGCTCGGCAAGCTTTATGCAGCGGCGCGCAAGCGGGTGGCCGCCGACCTGCAGGATCGGGGGGAACACGGCGCCTCCCGGTCATTACCCGGGCTATGCCCATACACATTGGACGACATTCTCACCGAGGACTGGTACCCGGAAGAGAGCCGATAAAATGCCCGATGGACCCAACCCGACCGGACCCGGCTACGACGACGATTTCTATGCCTGGACGCAGTACCAGGCCCAGGTGCTGCGCTCCCTGGCGACGAGCGACAACCGCTTCGATCGCGAGCACGTTGCTGAGGAGATCGAGGATTTGGGGAAGAGCGAGCGCAATGCCGTGCGCAGCGAAGTCCGGCGCATTCTGGAGCATTTCCTGAAACTGGCGCATTCCCCGGCTGTCGAACCGCGATCGGATTGGATGGTCTCGATCGCCAACGCGCGTGCCGAGCTGGCGGATAAGCTCACGCCCACATTGCGACGCGACGCCGAAGCGGAACTTGCACGATTGTACATGCGCGCCCGGCGCATCGCCGAGCTTGGTCTGCGGAGCTATGGCGAGACGGCCGAGTTCGCGCCGGCTTGCCCCTACACGTTGGACCAGGTGCTTGCCGAGGACTGGTACCCTGAGCCGCCAAGGGAGGTGCCATGACCCGCGATTTCGTCGGCTACGGCGCCACGCCGCCGCATGCCGAGTGGCCCGGCGGCGCGCGCATCGCCGTCAATTTCGTGATCAATTTCGAGGAAGGCTCGGAGCTGTCCTACCCGGCCGGCGACGGCGTCTCCGAGACCGGACTGATCGAGGGCGCCAGCACCGATGCCGGCAACCGCCGCGACCTCGCCGCCGAGAGCATGTTCGAATACGGCGCGCGGGTCGGCTGGTGGCGCCTCCATCGCATCTTCACCCGCTTCGGGTTGCCCGTGACATTGTTCGCCTGCGCCCGCGCGCTGGCGGCCAACCCGCCCGCCGCCGCGGCGATCGCCGCCACCGATTGGGACATCTGCGGCCACGGCTACCGCTGGATCAAGCATTACGAGCTCGCCGAAGCCGAAGAGCGCGAGCAGATCGCCCGCGCCGTCGCGCTGATCCGCGAGACGACCGGCAAGCCGACGCTCGGCTGGTATTGCCGCTATGCGCCATCCGAGAACACGCGGAGGCTCGTCGCCGAGCACGGCGGCTTTCTCTACGACAGCGACGCCTACAACGACGAACTGCCATATTGGACGCGGGTCGGCGACCAGCCGCACCTCGTGATCCCTTATTCGCTGACGACCAACGACGTGAAATTCGGCCGCGGCGCGTTCGGCCCAGGCGAGGATTTTTTCGCCTATCTGCGCGACAGCTTCGACCTGCTCTACGAAGAGGGCGCCGAGCGGCCGCGGATGATGTCGATCGGGCTGCACATGCGGCTCACCGGCCACCCCGGCCGCGCCCGGGCGCTCATCCGCTTCATCAAGCACATCCTTGGCCACGAGGGCGTCTGGGTGTGCCGCCGCGAGGACATCGCGCGGCATTGGACCGCGAAGTTTCGGTCTGGTTAGCGCCGGCGCACCGCGAAATCGGCGAGGTCCAGGCTGCGTTCGCGCATCAAGGCGGCGAGATCGTCGCGCCGCACCACCATGCTGGCCCCGTCGGCGTGGATGACGGCGCCACCGCCGGCACAAATCAGCACATGCCCCGGCATGTACAGCAGGTCGCACCGGCGCAACGCGGCGGCCGAGCCGATTGCCACCGGGGTCCCGACGGCCTCGCGCTGCAGGTCGGTGTCGCGAGGCACGGCGATGCCGAGATCGCGGAACGCGCACTGCACGAGGCCCGAGCAGTCGAGGCCGAGGAAACTGCGCCCGCCCCACAGATAGGGGCAGCCGAGATAAAGCGCGGCCGCCGCCGCGATGTCAGGCGAGCACGGCGGCGCCGGCGACAGACAGGCGGCGGGCAGATGGAGACCGGTGTCGAGTCGGGCATATTCGGTGCCGCGGGTCGCGATACCCGGCTCGGCGACGACGACGGCGCTGTGGCGCGGCAGGAAGTCGCGCGCCGGCGTGCGCAGGTCGGGCGCCTCATACGCGTACGCGCCGAGCGTTATGACGAAATGGGTGGCGGCCGGCGACGGACCAAGCGCGACCTCGCTTGCGCAGACATAGCCGACATAGGCATCGAACAGCGACTGGCACCAGGCGTAGCCGCCGCTCTCGTCGAAACACAGCAGCTCCTCGCCATAGTGATAGTACGTGACGATTTCGGCTCCCAGCGCGGGGGCCCGCCGCACCGGCGCACATCCGGCCACGACCCGCGCCGGCCGCCCCGCCGCATAACGCGGCGCCACGACCTGGCCGCGCAGCCGCTCGTCGGCAAGATCGGCGCGCCAGGCATTGACTCGCGGGTCGAGGCTCATCGCCTTCTGATAATACGAGATTGCTGCGCCGGGCTCGCAATGACAGCGTGTTGCGAGCCTACGGTGCGGTGCCGGCTCCGGCGGCAGGCGGTGCGGGGGCCGGGTTGGGCGGCGCCGTTGCTGCCGCCGAGCTCGACAAAAGGCCGAGGATTTTCTCGGCGATCAGCTCGTAGCCGGCGGCGGTGAAATGGATGCCGTCGTCGGCCCGCATGCGCTCGGTCGTGCCGTCGCGGTCCTTGCCATAGGCGGCATAACGCCCCTGATCGTCGGCGACGACACTCCACAGGGGCACGAACCGCGCCCCGAATTTGGCCGTCTCACCGGCGTAGATGTCGTTGATGTAGCTCATGTCCTCCGAATAGGCCGGGCTGCGCGCAATCGGGTTGCCGCACCACATGACCTTGAGTTTGGCGTCGGCCAACAGCGACAGGATCTTGTCGGCGCGGGCGGCATAGGCGGCGCGCCAGTCGTCGCTGCGAAAGCGCAGATAGCCGCCATCCTCGCCGCGCATGTCGATGCGGTCGTTGGCGCCGAGCATGACGATCGCGATATCGGCCTTCTCGGCCTGCGTGAAGCGCTGCACCGGCGCCAGCCATTCCTTGTCGCCATGCACCAGCGCCGCCCCGGCGTGGGTGCGGTTCAATATGCGGTAGCGGTCGTCTTCGACCAGCACCCGCTGCAGGCCGCGGGCGAGCCCCGCCGCCTGGCTGTCGCCGAAGACGACGATCGTCGTCGGTGCCGTTGGCTCGTCCGCCGACGCAGCCAGAGCGCCGCCGCAGGCGACGACCAGGACGACCGCCGGCGCCAATCCGCGCCAAGCGCCGCAAAGCCGCTCTAAGAGGTGCACCGGTCCCCCGCAGCGATCCCCCGAACCGCATGCGAATTGTGGCGGCCATGCCCTGCCGATGCAAACGGAAATGGCGAGAATTCAAGGAAATCCCGGCCACCGTCACAGTAGAATAGGGGATCAGCCGCCGCTTGCCTGCGCTTTCCGAAGCAGATAAAACCGATTCGCTGCGCGCCTCGGGGGGAAATGGCCGCACCATTGTTTCTGCCGCTCCGGCAAAGGCCAGGACCCGCGGCTGCTGCGAGGACCGACATGCCGTGTCGTCGCTACGACATCGGCGCGGTTGTCAATGCAGCCGCGGTACCGAACGGCGCCGCCCGCCGCGCCTGATCCGCCGCGAGAGATGCTGTTCCCGACCTCCGGCTTTCTGCTGTTCTTCGTCATCGTATCGGCGGCGATGGCCGCGCTGGACACCCGCTTCGCGGCGAAGAAAGCCGTGCTGGTTGTCGCCAGCTATTATTTTTATGCGCAATGGGACTGGCGCTTCTGCTTCCTGCTGCTGTTCAGCACGGCGCTGAGTTATGGCGGCGGGCGGCTGATCGCCGCCGACCGTCACCGGGATCGCCGCCGCCTCGTGCTCGGCCTCGCGGTTGCCGGCCATCTCGGGTTGCTCGGCCTGTTCAAATACCTCGATTTCTTCGTCGCGAGCGCCAACCGGCTGGCGCACCTGCTCGGCCTCGCACACGAATTGCCGTTTTTCGAGGTGTTGCTGCCGGTTGGCATTTCGTTTTTCACGTTCCACGGCATTTCCTACCTGACCGACGTCTATCGCGGCGACGTCAAGGTGTGCCGCAACCCGCTCGACATGGCGCTCTACATGTCGTTTTTCCCGCAGCTCGTGGCGGGTCCGATCGTGCGCGCCGCCTATTTCCTGCCGCAGCTGGAACGCCCCTCTTCCGAGCCGATCCCGCTCGCTCCGGCGCTGCTGCTGATCCTCGGCGGGCTGTTCAAGAAGGTTGTTATCGCCAACTACCTGGCGACCGGCCTGGTCGATCCGGTGTTCTCGGCGCCGACCAGCTATGGCGGCCCCGATCTCTTGTTCGCGGTCTACGGCTATGCCGTGCAAATCTATTGCGACTTCAGCGCCTACAGCGACATCGCGATCGGCCTGGCGGCGCTCTTGGGCTTCCGCTTCCCAGCCAACTTCAACCAGCCCTACCGCGCCGAACGGCTGCGCGAATTCTGGCAGCGCTGGCACATCTCGCTGTCCACCTGGCTGCGCGATTATCTCTACAAGCCCTTGGGCGGCAACCGTTACGGCCGGCTCAACACCTACCGCAACTTGCTCGTGACGATGCTGTTGGGCGGGCTGTGGCACGGCGCCGCCTGGAAATTCGTCGCCTGGGGCGCGCTGCACGGTGGCGGCCTCGCGGTCGAGCGCATGCTGCAGCCGTGGCTCGGCCGGCATTGCGAAAGCCGGGCCGCGCGGACATTGGCGATCCTCGTCGTGTTCCACTTCGTCTGTCTGGGGTGGATTTTCTTCCGAGCCGAGGATTTCGAGATCGCGCGGCTTTATATCGCCGGGTTCGGCACCGGCTGGCATGACGGGATGCACCAGGCGGGACCAGCGATGCTGGCGCTGATCGCACTCGGCATGGCCGGCCAGTTCACCCCGGACCGGCTGTTCGAGCGCGCCGCCGCGGCGCTCGCCCATCTGCCGGTCTGGGGCCTCGGCGCGACCGCCGGTGTCATTGTCGCTGCGATCGACGCGCTCGGCCCCGACGGCGTCGCCCCCTTCATCTATTTCCGGTTTTGATCGTGCGGCTGCTGAAAAACATGGTTTTTTCCTTCTTCGTCGCCCCCGCGAAAGCGGGGGTCCAGGGCAAGCGAGGGTGCGGCCGCCCTGGATTCCCGCTTGTGCGGGAATGACGGGAGGACGGGCGATGGTTGCGGTCGAACGGGACGTGCCGGCCCCAGGGACGCCGGCGAGCGCCGATGCGATCCCGCTGACGCTGCGGCGGCGCGGCGGCACGCCGCGGCAGGTGCTTGCGATCGTGCTGATCGGCACGCTGGTGCTGGCGGTGTTTGCTTCGCGCGACCTGTCGGCCTGGCTGAACCGAATGAATGACGGGCCGGGGATCGCCCGCTTGCAGCACGCCGCTGCCGCGTGGGACGGCGCGATGGGCCGCATCGGCCTCGTCGCCCCGTTTGTCTTGTTGCGCGACTCGGTCCAGCGCTTGCGCGATCTGGAATGGCCGAGCGAGCACGATTAGACCGCAACAACCGGGAAGACGACCCGCTCGCCTCAGGGCAGCCTCTCACGCACCCTTGATGAGCCGAGAGGGTTGATGAGCCGTCGGCAGGACGACCCGAAGCGCCTCGCAACCGGCGCACACACCGGGCGACGATCGGATGCCGTCGATTCGCCGCGAGCGTGGGCAATGGTTGCGGCGGCGTTCTTGGCGAGCAGCATCGCTTTTGGCGTGATCTACAGCTTCGGCGTCTTCCTCAAGCCGATGGCAGCCGACTTTCGCGTAAACACGGCCAGCATTTCGGCATTCTTCTCGATCACCGCGGTCTTCTATTACATGTTCGGTGCCCCGGCCGGCCGCATCGCCGATCGCTATGGCCCGCGCGCGGTTGTCGCCGCCGGCAGCCTGATCCTCGGAACCGGCCTCTGCCTGACCGCTTTTGCCGACGACATCCGGGTCGCCTACCTGACCTACGGGATCGGTGTCGGGATCGGCGGCGCCGCTTGCTATGTCCCGACGCTCGCGGTCATCGGCGGCTGGTTCGTTCGCCGCCGCAACACGGCGCTTGGCATCGCTGCCGCCGGAACCGGCGCCGGCACGCTGGCGTTCCCGCCGCTTGCCGCGGTGCTGATCGAACATTACGGCTGGCGGACGGGCTTTATCGCATTCGGAGTTTCCGGCGCGGCCATCCTCCTCTTGTGCGCTCTGATCGTCGAGCCGCCGCCGGCCGCGCGCTCGCCGGCGCGCAGCGGGCCGACGCTCGGCACCCTGCTGCGCTCGCCCCCCTTTCTTATGCTCTATTTCTCCTGGGTGCTGGCGACGATGGCGCTGTTCGTGCCCTTCCTCTTTCTTCCGGCGTTTGCCCGCGAGCACGGCGCGGGCGAGGTCGCCGCCGCCGCGCTCGTCTCGATGATTGGCGGCACAAGCATTATCGGCCGCTTGGTCCTGGGTCCGGTGGGCGACCGGATCGGCGTCGTGCGGCTGTTCAAGGCGACCGTGCTGGCGATGGGGCTGAGCTACGCGATCTGGCTGCTCACCGGCTATTGGTGGCTGATGCTGTTTGCCGTCGTGCTCGGGACCAGCTACGGCAGCCGCATCGCGGCCGTTCCTGTCGTGCTGATTGAGCTTTTCGGCTTGGAAAATCTCGGATCGACCCTCGGCATTTTCTTCACCGCGACTGGGGTCGCCGCCCTGCTTGGGCCGGCTCTGGCCGGACTGGCAGTCGAGTTGAGCGGCGGCTACCGGGGGGCTATCCTGTTCGCGCTGGCGGCCGGATTGCTGGGGTTTGCCCTGGTCGCGCCGTTGCGCGGCAAAGGGGGCTGACCGGCCATTTGGACGCCGACCACCGGCTCCCTGCTGCCCGCCAATCCCGACAGGAGTGGCCATTGTTTCTTTCGCTTTCCGACGAGCAGCGGCAGTTCATCGCAAGCGTGCGCAAGCTGGCGCAGGGCGATTTCCGCGAGCGCGCGCCGCGCTGGATGGACGGGACGTTCCCGTGGACCAACATGAAGCCGCTTGCCGAACTGGGCGTGCTCGGCATGGCGGTGCCGGAGGAATATGGCGACCTCGGACTGCCGGTGTTCGATAGCGCGCTGGTGCTCGAAGAGATCGCCAAGGCCTGCTACGTGACAGCGATGGCCGTGCTGGGCGAGGTCGGCGTGCAAACCCGCATCATCGCGACCTACGCGCCCGAGGCGATCAAGCGGCGCATCCTGCCGGCGGTGGCGAGCGGCGAGTGCCTGTTGGCGATCTGCATGACCGAACCCGACGCCGGCACCGATGTCGCCAATTACAAGACCAATACCGACCGGGTCGGCAACAAGCTCCTTCTCAACGGCGTCAAGACGCTGATCAGCCGGGCCGAGGAGGCCGGCATGTTCGTCGTCTTCACCCGCGTCGACAAAAAGCCGGGGCGCGAGGGCATCGGCTGCGTACTGGTCGAGAAGGGGACGCCGGGGTTCTCGGTGACCGGCACCTACCACACGATGGGCGGCGAAAACCTGCACGAGATTCGCTTCGAGAATGTCGAGCTGCCGCCCGAGAACCTGGTGCTCGAAGACGGCTTCCGGAAGCTGCTCAACGCCTTCAACACGCAGCGCTGCCTGAACCCGTCGATTTCGCTCGGCCTCGCCGAGGGGGCGCTCGAAGAAGCCGTCAAATACGCCAGCGAGCGCCAAGCCTTCGGCCGGCCGATCGGCAATTTCCAGGGCATGCGCTGGAAGGTCGCCGAGATGTACCGCGACATCGAAGCCGCGCGCAGCGTGCTCTACCGCGCCTGCGCCGGCGCCAATCCGTTCCCGGACCCGCTCTTGGCGGCGGTCGCCAAGGTCACCTGCAACGAGATGGCGCTGCGCGTTACCAGCGAGGCGATCCAGGTGCATGGCGGTTACGGCTTCACCGACGCGTTCCCGGTGTCGCGCTTCTATCGCGGCGCGCGCTACGGAACCTTGGGCGGCGGCACGTCGGAGACCTTGCGCGAGCTGATCGGCAAGCGCGTCGTCGCCGGCCTCGACCCGGTGGACGGGATTCTCGGCCTCGGCGGTTTTTGACCAGAGCAACCAAATCGCTTGTATTACCCGATTTATACCTGCGTTGATTGCATTTTGAGGGCGATTGCGGTAAGACGCCGCTGATCGCGAAACCGCGTGTTGGCATCGGCGATGAAAATTCTCGTGATCGACGACGAACCGGCGATCCGTTATGCCGTCGCCCGCATTCTGCGCGGCGGCGGTTACGACGTCGTGCTGGCCGACGACGGCGAGCACGGGCTCGCCTTGTTCCGCAAGGAGGCCCCGAGCCTCGTCATCTGCGACCTGGTCATGCCCCGCATCGACGGCCTCGAAACGATCGCGCAAATCCGCCAGGAAGCGCCGAGCATGAAGATCATCGCCGTCTCGGGCAGCGACCTCGCGATCAACGCCGACGGCCTGGCAGCGGCGCTGCAGAACGGCGCCGACGAGGTCATCGTCAAGCCATTCAATCCGGCATATCTGCTCGAACGGGTAACGGGCGCGCTGATGGGCTGACACGCGCGCCGGACGCGCCCTTGACGAACGGGGCGCAACGCGGCCACGCTCGGCCGATCCGAATCGAGCCGCGAGACACCGCCAATGCCGCCGTCCTTTGCCCGCTCGCGCCCCGGCACGCAGCCGCCCTACCTCTATCCGGATTATGCGAGCACGACAAAGCGCTCGCCGCAGCGCGCACCGATCCGGTTCGAACACACGCTATCGGAGGTGACCGGCCCGACTTTTGCCGATGGTTGGTCCGGCCCCGACGCGACCGATCTGACCCGGCAGCACAAGGGCGCGCCGCTCGGCGAGCGCATCATCGTCGCCGGCCGGGTGCTCGATGAGGACGGCCGGCCGGTACCCGGCACGCTGCTCGAATTGTGGCAATGCAACGCCGCCGGCCGCTATCACCACCCGGTCGATCAGCACGACGCGCCGCTCGATCCCAATTTCACCGGCGCCGGCCAGGTGGTAACCTGTGCCGACGGAAGCTACCGCTTCCTGACGATCAAGCCCGGCGCCTATCCGTGGCGCAACACGCCGAACGCGTGGCGGCCGGCGCATATTCATTTCGGCGTGTTCGGGCCAGGCTTTGTCACCCGTCTGGTGACGCAGATGTATTTTCCCGGCGATCCGCTCTTGGCCTACGACCCGATCTTCCAGAGCACCGCCGATGCCGGGGCGCGCGACCGGCTGGTCTGCGCCTACGAACCGGCGCTGAGCGAGGCCGAATGGGCGCTCGGCTACCGCTTCGACCTCGTCCTGCGGGGCCGTGCCGCGACGCCGGCCGATCCGGCCTGACGGGGACGCCCATGGCCGACAAGCTGATCCCGACCCCGTCGCAGACCGTCGGACCGTTCTTCCATCTCGGTCTCGACCGGCCCGGCTGGAGCGATTTGACGGCCGAGAACCCCGCGGGCCACCGCATCCGCATCGAGGGACGCGTGCTCGACGGCGACGGCGTGCCGGTGCCCGACGCGCTGATCGAGCTGTGGCAGGCCAACGCCGCCGGGCGCTACAACCACCCCGACGACAACCGGCCGGACAAGCCGATCGATCCGCATTTTCGCGGCTTCGGCCGGGTCGCGACCGACGCCGACGGAAATTTCCGCATCGTCACGATCAAGCCTGGACCGGTGCCGGGGCGCGGCAACGCGCTGCAGGCGCCGCACATCAGCATCGCGATCTTCGCGCGCGGCCTTTTAAAGCACCTCTACACGCGCCTCTATTTCGCCGACGAGCCGGCCAATGCGGGCGACGCGCTGTTGTCGTCGATCGACGACGAAGCCGCCCGCCGCACCCTGCTGGCGCGTCCCGCGCCGGACGATCCGGCGCTCTACCACTTCGACATCGTGCTGCAGGGCGAGGGCGAGACCGCCTTTCTCGACCTCTGAGAGGCCGCCGTCAGCCGCGCTCGATGCTGTCGGCGAGCTCCCGCAGCAACGCGGCACCGTCGCCGCGCCAGGCGCTGCCGTGCATGCAGGCGAGCGTTGTCGGGCCGAGCCCCGCCAGCTTTTCGAGCTTGGCGCGCGTGTCCTTGGCGTGGGCGTAGTAGTCGAGCTGGTGCCGGAAGGCTTCGCTCGGGCCGAGGATGTCGGCTTCGGTCAGCGGCGGATGGCTCGATCCGGGCTGCGTGAACAAATCGCCGCACAACAGCGTCCCGGTCGCCGCTTCCATCATGAAGCCGCACTCCCAGCCATGCGGCACATGCGCCGCGTCAAGCCAGCGCACGCTGCGGCGGCCGAGCGCCAGCGTCTCGCCGTCGGCCAGCGCGCGCGGCGGCCGGTCGGCGTAGTCGCCGATCGATACCATCGCCGCGATCTGGCCGCACACCGGCTCGGCCACCGGGGCAAGCGCGAGAAAATCGTTCAGCGCGCCGCATTCGTCCGCCTCGAAATGCGACAGCGCGACGTAGCGCAGCCGCTCGGGCGGCATGACCCGCGCGATCGCCTCGCGGACGGCCGCAAACGTGCCGCGCAGGCCAGTGTGGAACAGCAGCGGCGCCTCGTCCAAGATCAGATACTGGTTGAACGAAAACCCGCCCGCGCCGGGAACTTCGACCGGCGTAAAAATGCGGTAGATGCCGTCGGCGATCTCGTCGATCGTGGTGGTCATGATTCCGCCCCCATACCGCAGCCGGCGAGTACACAGCCGAATTGCGGCTACTGGAAGATTTTCGATTCAGAGCTCTACGAAACGCCGCCCTGCCGCAGCACGCGCTGGGCGATCGACCAGCGGTGCACCTCGGAGGGGCCGTCATAGATCCGGAACGAC
>DATEKP010000189.1:0-2283 GCA_035277405.1 Allostellaceae bacterium
GCGCCATGCGCAGCGCCGCTAGCTCGCCAGTTCGCGCGCGATCGCGGCGATGACCGGTCCCCAGCTGCGGTCCGCTCCCTGGCGGAACAGGCGCAGCGAGGGGTACCACGGACTGTCGGCGCGGCCGAGCAGCCAGCGCCAATCGGGCGCATGGGGCAGCATGACCCACGCCGGTCTGCCCATCGCCCCGGCGAGATGCACGACCGAGGTATCGACCGTGACGATCAGGTCGATACTTTCGAGGATCGCCATCGTATCGCCGAAGTCGCGCAGTTCGGGCCCAAGATTGATCAGCGGCGCACGCTCCCAGTAGCTGCCGATCTGCGCCTGCCCCGCTCCTTTTTGCAGCGACACCAGCGCCACTCCGGGGATCGCCGCCAGCGGCTGAAAGCTGGCGAGTGTGGTCGAGCGGTTGCGGTCGTTGTGGTGCGTCGGCCGGCCGGCCCAGACAAGGCCGATGCGGCGATGGCCCCGCGGCAACAGCGCATCGAGCCGCGCCGCCCATTGCGCCGCCTTCGCCGGGTCGGCGTGCAGGTAGGGGATCATGTCGCAGGGGATGTTGTCGAGCCGCGTCCCGGCCAGACGCGGCAGACCGGAGAGCGGGCAATAGGCGGCGAACTCGGGCGCCTCTTCCCAATGGTCGAACAAGGTCGCGATGCCCGGCTGCTGCCGCACCGCAGGATGCAATTCGCGGCTGCAAGCGAGCGCCACGCGCGCCGCGCGCGACGCAGCCCATGGGATATACCGCGCGAACTGGATCACATCGCCGTAGCCCTGGTCGGCGATCAGGAGCAGCGTGCGATCGGCGGGGAGCGGCGTCCCGTCCCATTGCGGCCTCTCGGTCGGCGGCAACAGCGGCGGGGCATTGGCGAGCTTGACCCGCCACTCGTATTCCTCCCAGCCGCGCGCCAGGTCGCCGCCCAGCAGCGAGGCTTCGGCAATACCGAAATGCGCGCCGGCGAAATCGGGGCTGAGCACCAGCGCCCGCTCGCCGCAGGCAATCGCCTCGTCGAGTTCGAGCCGGTGGTAATGCAGGACGCCGAGGTTGTGGTAGCAGTGCACGTCATTGGGCGCCAGCGACGCCGCTCGTCTGCCGGCCGCCAGCGCCTCGTCCAATCGGCCCTCGACTCGATACATCTCGCAGATGTTGCGATGGTAGAGCGCCTCCATCGGCGCCAGCGCGACCGAGCGCTCCATCAGCTGCACGGCCTCGCCGGTCCGGTTCAGCTTGAACGCGACGATGCCCATCAGGTGGAGCGCCGGATGATGGTCGCCGGCCTCGGCCAGCACCAGGCGCAGCGTGGCTTCCGCCTCGTCGAGCCGGCCCGCCTGCTCGTGCCCGGCCGCCAGCTGCATCAGCTGCGCGACGCGCTGCGCCGGCGTCGAGGCCGGCGCCGCCATCGACACGACCTGCGGCTGCGGCCCGCCGGCCGGCGGCACCGCGCCGACCGCGATCTCCGGCACGCCGGCCGCCCCGGGAATGGTGGGCGGAAGGTTGATCGCCGCCTCAGTCAACGGGGTACCCCAGCCGTGCGATCACCGGTTCGAGGATCGCCAGCGCCGGCTCCAGATGCTTGAGGTAATGCCGGTAGCGGTAGCGCGAGCGATCGTACAGCCGCTCCGTCACCTGCGCGTAGCTGGCGGTGCGCGCGTAGCGGCGGTTTTCGTGAAAATCGAGGCAGCGCTCGTCGAATTCGGCGCCGATGAAGGCGAGCATGCGGCGGATCGACGCCTCCTGGTCGTCGACAATGTCCTCGTAGCGCACCGGCAGGTAGCGCAGCGTCATCTGCGCGCGGTAATGCTCGACCAGGTCCATCACCAAGGCGTAATGGCGCGCCGCCGTCTCCAGCGCGTAGGCGCAGTAGAAGCCGTGCGTGAGGTGGTTGGAAAACGTCGACAGCACGATATCGAGCGGGTGGCGCACGACGTGGATCAGCGGCGCCTCAGGGAACATCAGCGCGACCAGCCCGAGATGGGTCTCGTTGAGCGGCATCTTGTCGGTGAACCACGCTGCCTCCGGTTCGATGATCTCAAGCCGGCGCACCCGTTCGAGATAATAGTCGCGCAACTCGTCGAGACCGCGTCGGCGGTCGCCCATCCACAACTCGGCGAGCGCTTCGGGATAGCCGAGCGGGCTGTTCAGCATGCGCGGCATGATGCCGGTGATGTCGTTGATCAGCGGCAGCTCGTCGCCGGCGGAAATCTTCGGATGCGCCGACAGCGTTTGCTCAACCAATGTGGTGCCGGAACGCGGAAAGCCGAGAATGAAGATCGGCTGTGCCA
>DATEKP010000190.1:0-4847 GCA_035277405.1 Allostellaceae bacterium
TTCGCGCAGGCGCTGCTCGATCACAAAACATTCCGGCGCGCGGATGTCCTCCAGGTTGATGCCGCCGAACGCCGGGTGCAGAAAGCGCACGCAATTGACGAACTCGTCGACATCCTTGGTATCGATTTCGAGGTCGATCGAATCGATGTCGGCAAAGCGTTTGAACAACACCGCCTTGCCTTCCATGACCGGCTTCGCCGCCAGCGCGCCGAGGTCGCCGAGGCCCAATACCGCCGTGCCATTCGAGATCACCGCGACGAAATTGCCCTTCGAGGTGTAGTCGAAGGCGGTGCCGGGCTGACGCTGGATCGCGAGACACGGGAAGGCGACGCCGGGGGAATAGGCGAGCGACAGGTCGCGCTGCGTCGTCAAGGGCTTGGTCGCGGCGATCGACAATTTTCCGGGGCGGCCGTTCGCGTGGAACTGCAGCGCCTCGTCCTCGGTGGCGCGCACGATGCCGGTATCCATGATCGCCGATGCTCCTGCTGCTCTCCAGGAATGTAGAGAGCCGGCCGCAGCCCGTCAAAAATCACGGCTACAGCGCCGGGTAAAGCGATCCAGCAGAAGCCGGGTGAAAGCGGAATTTCTGCGTAAGTCGCTACCCACCGCAACGAGAGCGGTGCCGAAGCGCTTTGCGTCCTTCGAGACGCGCCCTCAGGATGACGTAAGTCCATCATCGCATTAAGAGAAATTGTCATCCTGAGGAGGCCGCGAAGCGGCCGTCTCGAAGGACGCACAATGCCGATCCAGCGCGCCCGAGCGGGTTGTGCAACGGTCCCGAGAGAGCCGCGTCCGGAGAAGATCTGAGCAGCGCGCTACGACTGAAACCCGCGCCGCTCGTGCGGCAGGGGAATGCCCCAGATGTCGGCGGCGTATTCGGCGATCGTGCGGTCGGCCGAAAACCAGCCGATCCGCGCGATGTTGAGGGCGGCGGCACGGCCCCAGGCGTCGGGCCGGCGCCATAGCGCGTCGATTTCTTGCTGGGCGGCGCGGTAGGCCGTGAAATCGGCCGCCACCATGAACGGGTCGGCATGCCGCAGCGTGTCGGCGATCGGGCGGAAGCGGTCGGGGTCGTCGGGCGAGAATTCTCCGTCGGCAATCGCATCGATGGCCTGTGCCAGCTCGGGCGAGGCGGCGATCGCGTCGCCGGCGTCAAGGCCGCGCGTGCGGCGACGCGCCGCAACTTCCTCTGCGGTCAGCCCGAAGATGGAGATGTTGTCGGCGCCGACATGGTCGCGAATCTCGATGTTGGCGCCGTCGAGCGTGCCGATCGTCAGCGCACCGTTGAGCGCCAGCTTCATGTTGCCGGTGCCCGAAGCCTCCATGCCGGCCGTCGAGATCTGCTCCGACAGGTCGGCCGCCGGAATAATGCGCTCGGCCAAGCTGACATTGTAGTTCGGCAGAAATACGAGGCGCAGCAGGTCGCGCGTCGCCGGGTCGCCGTGGATGACACGAGCGACGTCGTTGGCCAGCTTGATGATCAGCTTGGCGCGGGCGTAGCCGGACGCCGCCTTGCCGGCGAAGATCTTGACCCGCGGCACCCAGTCGCCGTGCGGGTCGGCGCGGATCGCGTGGTAGCGCGCCACCGTATCGAGCAGGTTGAGCAGCTGCCGCTTGTATTCGTGGATGCGCTTGATGTGTACGTCGAACAGCGCGCCCGGGTCGACCGGCAGTCCGGTCCGCTCGTGGATGAAACGGCTGAGCGCGGCCTTGTTGGCGCGCTTGACGGTGGCGAGGCGGCGGATGACCTCCGGATCGTCGGGATGATCGGCGAGCCGGGCGAGCGCGCCCGCGTCGTCGAGCAGCTCCTGACCGCACACATCGCAGAGCAGCTCCGTCAGCCGCGGGTTGGCCTGGTGCAGCCAGCGGCGGAAGGTGATGCCGTTGGTCTTGTTGACGATGCGATCGGGATAGAGCCGGTGCAGATCCGCAAACACCGTCTCGCGCAACAGCTCGGTGTGCAACGCCGAGACGCCATTGACGCGGTGCGAGCCGATGAAGGCGAGATGCCCCATGCGGATGCGGCGTCCGCCGCGCTCGTCGACGATCGATACGGCGGCGCGCAAATCGTCATCGGCAAAGCCGCATTCGCCGGCGGTTTCGAGGTGGCGGGCATTGATGGCGTAAACGATGTCGAGATGGCGCGGCAAGACCCGGCCGAACAGCTCGACCGGCCAGCTTTCGAGAGCTTCCGGCAGCAGCGTGTGGTTGGTGTAGGAAAACGTGTTGACGGTGGCGTCCCAGGCTGCCTCCCACGGCAGGTGGTAGACGTCAATCAGGAGCCGCATCAGTTCGGCGATGGCGATGCTCGGATGCGTGTCGTTGAGCTGGATCGCGGCGTGCTCGGGCAGCGAATTAAGATCGCCGTAAAAGCGCAGGTGGCGGCGCAGAATGTCCTGCAGCGAGGCCGAGACGAAGAAATACTCCTGGCGCAGGCGCAGCTCGCGGCCCGCCGGCGTGTTGTCGCCGGGGTAGAGGATTTTCGAGATCGCCTCGGCGCGGGCCTGCTCCGACAGGGCGCCGACGTGATCGCCCTCATTGAACACGTCAAGGCGCAGCGGATTGACTGGCCGCGCCGACCACAGGCGCAGCGGATTGACATGGCGTCCGCGCCAGCCGACCACCGGCGTGTCGTAGGCGACGGCCTCGATCGTCTCCTCGGGGCGCCATACCGGACGCATGCGGCGGCTGTCGGCGACGATCTCGACCCGACCGCCGTACTGGATGTCGTAGACGACCTCCGGGCGCGGGAATTCCCACGGGTTGCCGAAGGCCAGCCAGTCTTCGGCGTATTCGTGCTGCCAGCCGTCGCGGATCACCTGGCGGAACAGCCCGTGATCGTAGCGGATGCCGTAGCCGCAGGCCGGCACGCCGAGGCTTGCCATGCTCTCCATCAGGCAGGCCGCCAGCCGCCCGAGACCGCCGTTGCCGAGGGCGGCGTCGGGTTCGGCGCGGCGCAGGCGGTCGATGTCGATGCCGAGATCGCCGAGCGCCGCTCGCACCGTGTCGCCCATGCGCAGGTTTTCGACGATATCGGCAAACAGCCGCCCGATCAGGAATTCGAGCGACAGGTAATAAACGTGCTTGCGGCCCTCGGCGTGGCTCGCACGATCGACCTCAAGCCAGCGGTGGATCACCCGGTCGCGCAGCGCCAATGCCGTGGCGACGAACCAGTCCCGCGGCGTCGCGGCATCGCCGTGCTTGCCGACCGCCAGCGCCAGCTTGGCCAGCACGTTGGCCTTGAACTCCTCGATATCAGCCTCGCGCGCGGGCTGATCGGTGATCGGTGTCCCGCCGCCCCGGGCCTCGTCCAAGAGACCGGCGAGATTGGAAAGATCGTTGGCCATGCAAGCAAATTCTGCGTGTTGAGCGGCGCGATTGTGGCTCGGTACATCACCGCCGCTAAATCTAGATAGCGACCGATAACCCGCCACTCAATATACGATCGAACTGCGCTTGTTAATCCCGCCTAAACGGCATTGCAGCGTCCTTTGCCGGCCGGCGATGCTTCGGTCAGCGCGCCTAGCGGACTATGCGGTAGAGGCGGTATCCGGACGCGGCGCCGATGCCGAGCGACTGCAGCCAGGGCGGGGGGTTGCCGGCGTCGAGCCGGTCGAGCAGGGTGTCCGGCGGCAGGTCGGCAACCAGCAACGACCGCCGCGAGGTCGGGCAAACGAGGACGAGCGTCGCGCCGGTCGCGCGCACCGCTTCCGGCACCGCGTCGGACGGCATGCTGCGCCACGCGGCGCGCAGCCGCAGATAGGCAGCGACGTCGCGCAGATAGAGCGAACCGACCGTGCGCAATTGCGTCCAGTACAGAAGCCCCGGCGCGTCGCCGGGGTCGGCGATGACGATCTGGCCGGAATAAGGCCGGAGCGGCGCCTCCAGGCTGCGCGGATCGCAGCGCGCTGCATCGGCGGCGGCCGCCGCGCTTGCCGGGCGCCGGGCCGCCATGCCGGCCAGCGCCGGCGCCAGCACAAACAGCGCAATTGTCGCCAGCCGCAGTGCGGCGCGGATCGGCGGCGAGCGCCATGCGGAGGCTCGATCGACCGCCTGCAGGACCACCGGCAGCATCGCCAGCACGGCGATTTCGGGGTAGGTCGCGAAACGCCGGTGCAGCAGCCCCAGCAGCACCGTCAGCCCGCCGCACAGCGCGGCATAAGCCCACAGCGGCGAGCGTGCCCGCCAGGCGATGCCGCCGGCCGCCAGCGTCGCCAGCGCGCCGCCGCCGACCAGCGAGATCGCGTCCGCCGCGCTCCGGATCGGCTGCATCTCGGCGATGGCGCCGAAAAACGCCTGCGCGTCGGCCGCCCCGACCAGCCCCGCGGGACCTGCCGCCAGCGATGGAAACAGCGCGAGCCATAGGCTGATGCCGGCAACCGCGGCAGCCCCGCCGATCGCCGCGCGCAACCATCGCCGCAGATCCCATCCATCAAGCCGCCACAGCAGCCAGCCGATCGCGCAGACGATGGCTGCGAGCACGAGATAGACGATCGACAGGCGATCGAACACGGCTGCGGCGTAGCCGGCGTATGGCGGATCGATCGCCAGCGCAGCCGCGACCGCCAGCACAAGGCTCGTGCCGCCGGCACGCAGTCCCCGGCCGGGTTCGCGAGTTTCCGGGTGCAGCAGCCAGAACAGCCCGAGACCGCCGAACGCGGCGAGCGCGAAGGGCATGCCCTCCGGGGTCAGCCATAGTCCGACCGCGGCCCATACCCCCATTGCCCGCCCGGCGGCGGCGCCGGTCCGCGCCGAGCGCAGCGCGCAGCCGGCGGCCAGAACGCCGGTCGTCGCGATCGGAATGTGATGGTGCACTTCGCCAGGCAATGCATAGGCGACGATCTCCG
>DATEKP010000191.1:0-3082 GCA_035277405.1 Allostellaceae bacterium
CGATCTCGCCGAGCAGGCGATCGCCCTGCAGTACGAGCCATTGCGCGCCCCGCATATTGGTCGCAACGGTTCCCGAGACGGTGCCGTCGGCTTCCGCGCCCCGGTCGGCGAGAGCGGCGCCGAAGCGGCGGCTCAGCAGCCGGCTGCCCGGGATCGTCTGGTCGATAAGGATGCCGGCACGCGCCTCGCGGCGGAACACGAACTCGTTGCAGCCATACCCCGAGCTGCGGTCAACCAGTCTCGTCAGGCGAAATCCGTCGGCGGCGAACGTATCGACGACGTTCTCGATGCTCGCCCGCTCGTAAGGGAACCCGCCGATCCAGTCGATCCAGTCGTGCCACCGACTCATCCCGCGCATGCTGAGGTGACGGTAGTCGCGCCAGGTCCGCAGATAGCCCTCGAAATCGCGCCGTCGCAGATGGCGGGTGAAGTCGCCCGCCTCGCTGCCGGCGATAATGGCG
Source organism: Allostellaceae bacterium (assembly GCA_035277405.1). GTDB lineage: Bacteria > Pseudomonadota > Alphaproteobacteria > ATCC43930 > CGMCC-115725 > DATARH01. The sequence goes on from DATEKP010000191.1 coordinate 462, forward strand.
AGCGCGAACGGCAGGCGGAGCGGCCATGGCAAGGCATTATAAAATCGCTTGATCCGCCACCATCGGTCGGTGACGGCGCCGAGATCGTTATAGATCGCGATGAACAGCCGGCCGCCGATTGGCACCAGCCGCGCGACATTGGCGAAAGCCGCCGCCATCGCGCCGGTGTGGTGCAGCACGCCCCACGAGTAGACGATATCGGGCGTTCCGAAACGCGAGAGGAAATCGGCGTCCAGGACCGAACCCTGCGTCACCGTCCAGCGCGGGTCGTCGGGAAAATAGCGGCGCCGCAGTTCGAGGGTGCAGGCGACCGAGCGCGGGTCGTAGTCGAATGAGGCGACGGTGGCGCCGAGCCGCCGCGCGGCGAGGCTGAACAAGCCGCTGCCACTGCCAATATCGAGAAAATTAAGCCCGTCGAGCCGTGCCTGTTCGAGATAGCCGCTCAGCGATCGTTCGGCGATTGCGATGCGCTCGTCGTCGAGCGTGTTGAGGAAGCGCTGCCAGTTTCGGCCGAACTCAAACCGGGCGCCGCGCCGGATTTCGGCGGCATGGCGATCGCCGACTATCGACAGGCTCATCCCTCATCCAGGTCTGTTGCAGCGAGATCGCCAATGTAGGCTAGGTTATCCTTCCAAGATGGCGGGTTCGCTTTTTCTCTCGGTCCTCTGTTCAATCCCGAACTCCACTTCCAGATTGACGATCATATCGGTGAACAGTGTTGAAATCGGCCCGACCTCGGCCGAGATCGCATCGAAGCGGACGTCGTGCTCGAGGCCATCGTAGCGTGCTAGAGGGGCGGTGAAGAAATATGTTCCACCGGCCATGTTGGCACGAAAACACATGCGCACGGTCGCCTCTTCGCCGGGCGCCAGCGGACCGAACGTGAGGTTCTGGCAGCGCATCGTGTCGGTGCCGAAGACATCTTGGCCGCGGCCGTTGCGCGACAGGATGCCGGCGCACAGCTCCGCCGTCCGCGTGACGGCGCGGATCGTCATCTCCGCGGTATATGTGTCGAGGCTGCGTAGCCGCGTCACGGTGCGGCCAGCGGTGTCTACGAGGCGGAAATCGACGATGCGCGCCGTGCCGTCGCCGTAGCGGTGCTCGCGCTCGCTGCCGGGTTCGTCGCCGGCATCGACCATCGCGGGCACTGCACAGTCGGATGGTGAAGTTGCCTCCAGCGCCGGCGCCGCTGTGGGCGGGCCAAACAGCAGTTCGTGATAGGCGTTGCCCACCGCGTTCGGGTCGCCGGTCATCAACACTCGGCCGTGCTCCAGCAGCAGCGCGCGGTCGCAGATGCTGACCAGCTGGCAACCCCAGCGCCCATAACGAGCCGAGCGCCTGGCCCGCATAACGCTCCAGCACCTCGCGCCGTGTCATCTCCCAAACGAGTTCATGGTGGCGGCGGAGCAGACCGAAAAAGTGCTGGACCGCGACGCCGTTCGGAACGGGCGCAAGCAGCTTCGCGACGGCTGACAGCATGCTTGACCGAGAGGAACCAGGACGTAAGGTGGCCGATCTTGTAGCGCCATCGATCTGGCATGTCCATCGATCGCCGCCGGCGCCCAAAGCGGCGCCGCCGAAACAGGGGGCGGACCGCGCTTGAATATCCTGCTGTTGCTGCGGGCCTTGGGCTTCGGCGGGACCGAGCGGCAGGTGATCGAGCTGGCGCATGGGCTGGCGCGGCGCGGCCACCACGTCGGCGTCGCGACATTCTACGCCGGCGGCCCGTTCGAGGATGCGTTTGCCGGCCCCAATCCGCGGCGAATCGTCATCGGCAAACGGGACCGCTGGGATGTGGTCGGGTTCGGCTGGCGCCTCGTGCGATCGGTCGCGGCGGAACGGCCGGACGTCGTCTACAGCTTCCTGCCGGTGCCGAACCTCGTGGCGTCGGCGCTCCGGCTGACGCTGCGCCACCCGCCGGCGGTTGTTTGGGGGCTGCGCGGGACGCCGCTCGACCGCGCCCGCTACGACCGGTTGGAACGCGCCGCGATCCGCCTCGAGCGGCTGACGAGCCGGCTCCCCGACCTCGTCATCGCCAATTCGCAGCAGGGGGCGGCCTGGGCGCGCGGACCGGAATTCGGCGCCCGGAAAACAATCGCGATCGCCAACGGCATCGACGCCGCGCGCTTCCGTCCCGCCATTGCCGGGGAGCGCGAAGCGGCGCGCGCCGAACTTGGCTGCCCGCGGGGAGCGCTCGTCGTCGCGGTGGTCGCGCGGCTCGACCCGATGAAGGACCATCGGACGTTCCTGCGCGCCCTCGCCATCGCGGGCCGCGGCATGCCCGATCTGACCGCGCTGATCGTCGGCGACGGACCGCTGCTCCCCCGTCTCAAAGCCGAGGCGGCGGCGCTCGGCGTTGCCGACCGCGTGATCTGGGCGCCGGCGCGGCGCGAGGTCACGCGGATCTATCATGCGGCTGACGTGCTGTGCCTGCCCTCGGCGTTCGGCGAGGGGTTCCCGAATGTGGTTGGCGAGGCGATGGCCTGCGGGCTGCCTTGCATCGTCACCGCCGTGGGCGACGCCGCGGAACTGGCGGGGGACACGGGGCGCGTCGTGTCGCCGCGCAACCCGCAAGAGATGGCGCGCGCGATCCTTGACTTTGTAAAACCGCTCCGCGAGAC
>DATEKP010000192.1:0-6264 GCA_035277405.1 Allostellaceae bacterium
CAAGATGATCCATATCGGGCGCAACACGCGCTCTACGATCCTGTCGAAAGGCATTTCGGCCGGCCGCGGCCAGAACACCTATCGCGGCCTCGTTCGGGTGCAGCCGCGGGCGCAAAACGCGCGCAACTACACGCAATGCGATTCGCTCTTGATCGGCGACCGCTGCGGCGCCCATACCGTGCCCTATATCGAGGTGCGCAACCCCTCGGCCAAGGTCGAGCACGAGGCGACGACCTCGAAGATCAGCGAGGACCAGCTGTTCTACTGCCGCCAGCGCGGCCTCTCCGACGAGGACGCGCTGTCCTTGATCGTCAACGGCTTCTGCAAGGAGGTCCTGAAGGAATTGCCGATGGAGTTCGCCGTCGAGGCGCAGAAACTCCTCGCCGTCAGCCTCGAAGGCAGCGTCGGATAATGCTCTCGCCGGACAGCGATCGTGCGTCCTTCGAGACGGCCGCGTTGCGGCCTCCTCAGGATGAGGACCACCTTTTTATCCCATCAACGATGTCCCTCATCCTGAGGAGCGCCGAAGGCGCGTCTCGAAGGACGCAGGGCTGTCATGCAGTTGGTTTTTGAATGCTCTCAATCGAAAACCTGCACGCGCGGCTTTCCGGCGACGGCCGGGAAATCCTCAAGGGCGTCGACCTCGCGGTGCCGGCCGGCGCGGTGCACGCGATCATGGGGCCGAACGGCTCCGGTAAGTCGACGCTCGCGGCGGTCTTGGCCGGGCGCGACGGCTACGAGGTGACCCAGGGCGGGGTGCGCTATCGGGGGCGCGATCTGTTGGCGATGCCGGCCGACGAACGGGCGCGCGAGGGCGTGTTTCTCGCCTTCCAGTACCCGGTCGAGATCCCCGGCGTGAACAACACCTATTTTCTGCGCGCCGCGGTCAATGCCGGGCGGCGCCACCGCGGCGAGGCCGAGCTCGACGCCGGCCAATTCCTGCGTCTCGTGCGGCAGAAGCTGAAACTGCTCGATATCGGCGACGACCTGTTGCAGCGCGCCGTCAATGTCGGGTTTTCGGGCGGCGAGAAGAAGCGCAACGAAATCTTCCAGATGGCGATGTTGGAGCCGCGCCTCGCGATCCTCGACGAGACAGACAGCGGCCTCGACATCGACGCGCTGCGCACCGTCGCCAACGGCGTCAACGGCCTGCGCGCGCCCGACCGCGCGATCGTGCTGATCACCCACTACAAACGCCTGCTCGATTACGTCGAGCCCGACCGCGTGCACGTCTTGCAGGACGGCCGCATCATCCAATCGGGCGACGCCGGCCTCGCCGCCGAACTGGAACGCCGCGGCTACGGCACCTTCGGCGATAGCGTTGGCGGCGATAGCGTTGGCGGCGACCGCCCGGACGCAGCCTAAATGAACGACCGTCGCGCCCCCTCCGACGCGCTGCGCGCGCCACCTCCCCCGCTGCGCAAGGGAGGATCACTCCCGGCGGTTTCTCCCCCGCGTCGCCGGGGAGGGGGACCATGCGCAGCATGGTGGAGGGGGCATGCGGGGGCGACACAATGAGCGCCGTCCTCGATTTTCCCGTCAAGCCCGAGGCGCGGCCCTATGTCGGCCGGTTCGCAGAGGCGGCGCGTGAGCCGGAATGGCTGCGGCAGTCGCGCCGGCGCGGTCTGAGCCGCTTCGCCGAACTTGGCTTTCCGAGCCGCAAAAGCGAAAGCTGGCGTTATCTCGACCTGCGGCGGCTCGAAGCCGAGCCTTTATTGCCGGCGGTTGGCGACGCCACGGCGACGCTGCCGCCGGGGCTTTTCCCCGACTGCTGCGCTGCGCGGCTGGTCCTCGCCGGCGGGCGTTTTGCAGGGCCGCTGTCGCGGCTCGATGTGCCGCCGGGCGTCTGGTTCGGATCGATCGCCCGGGCGATAGCGGAGCGGCCGGACCTTATCCGCGCCGCCGTTGCGGGGGCGGACGCCGAGCATTCGTTCGCCGCACTCAACGGCGCGTTCTTCGCCGACGGCTTTGTGCTCGATATGGCCGCCTGCAGCCGCCTCGACCGGCCGGCGGCGATCATACACTGGAGCGAAGGCAGCGCGGCCTCGCTGCACACGCGCAGCCTCGTGAATCTCGCGGCGGACAGCCGCGCAACGATCGTCGAAATCCACGCCGGGAAGGGCCGCTATTGGCGCAACGATGTCGTCCTCGCCCGGCTCGGCGAGAGGGCCGAGCTGCGCCGCATCGTCATTGTCGAGGAAGCCGGAGAAGCGGCGCATTTCGGGCAGTTCGACGCGACGCTTGGAGCGGGGGCGCGGTGCGAGGAGTTCGTGCTGCTGCTCGGCGGAAGCCGCGTGCGCCATGAGGCCAACATCCGCCTCGCCGGCGAGGGGGCGCACTGCGACATCGACGGCGCCTTTGTCGTCGGCGGCGATGACGAAGCTAACATTGTCACCGCGATCGATCATGCCGCGCCGGGCGGGCGGACGCGCGAATTGATCAAGGGGGTGGCGGCCGGGCGCGGGCACGGCGCGTTTCAGGGCAAGATCACCGTCCGCGAGCACGCGCAGAAGACCGACGCGCACCAGTTGAGCCGCAACCTGATCATCGGCCGGCGCGCCGCGATCGACACCAAGCCCGAACTCGAAATCCTGGCCGACGACGTCAAATGCAGCCACGGCGCCAGCGTCGGCGAGCTCGACGCGGCGGCGCTCTTTTATCTACAGGCGCGCGGCATCCCGGCCGAGGAGGCGCGGCACATGCTGATCGAGGGTTTCCTCGCCGAGACGGTCGAGCCGGTCTCCGAACCCGAAATACGCGCCCATCTGCTGCGGCGGTTGACGGCGCGGCTCGGCACACTGGAGGGATGAGGATGGCGGTTGCCCCGCTGCGGCACAGCGAACCGAATGGCGCGATCGACCCGCGCCGGCTGCGCCGCGAGTTCCCGATCTTCGAGCGCAACCCCGGCCTCGTGTTCCTCGACAGCGCCGCCAGCGCGCAGAAGCCGCGCCAGGTCATCGACGGCATCGCCGAGTTCTACCGCAGCGACTACGCCAACGTGCATCGCGGCGTCTACCAGCTCAGCGCCCGCTCGACCGACCGTTTCGAGGCGGCGCGCGAAACCGCCCGCGCCTTCCTCAACGCGGCCGACGAGCGCGAGATCGTGTTCGTGCGCGGCGCCACCGAGGCGATCAATCTCGTCGCGCAGAGCTGGGGGCCGGCGCATCTGAACCCCGGCGACGAGATCGTGATCAGCGATGTCGAGCATCACTCGAACATCGTGCCGTGGCAGATATTACGCGACCGGCTCGGCCTGAAGCTGCTCGTCGCGCCGACCGACGCGACCGGCGAGTTCGATTTGGCGCGGTTCGAGGCGCTGCTCGGCCCGCGCACCCGCCTCGTCGCGGTCACCCACATCTCGAACGTCACCGGCACGACATTGCCGATCGCGCGCATCGTCGAGTTGTCGCATGCGCGCGGCGCCCTCGTGCTGGTCGACGGCTGCCAGGCGGTGCCGCGCCTGCCGGTCGATGTGCGCGCGCTCGGCTGCGATTTCTACGCGTTCTCCGGCCACAAGGCCTACGGGCCGAGCGGCATCGGCGTGCTGTACGGGCGCTACGACGCGCTGTGTTCGATGCCGCCGTGGCAGACCGGCGGCGGCATGATCCTCAATGTCGAGCTGGCCCATACCGATTTCCAGGAACCGCCGCACCGCTTCGAGGCCGGCACCCCGGACATCGCCGGCGCCGTCGGGCTGGCGCTCGGCCTCGATTTCATCGAGGAGATCGGCCGCGACGCGATCCGCGAGCACGAGGAGCGGCTGACCGGCTACGGCGTCGATCGCCTGTCGTGCATTCCCGGCCTCGACCTGGTCGGCGGCGGCCAGCGGCGGCTCAGCATCCTGTCGTTCAATCTCGACGGCGTGCACCCGCACGATGTCGGCACCGTGCTCGACCAGCAGGGTGTAGCCGTGCGGGTCGGCCACCATTGCGCGCAGCCGCTGATGGAGAAACTCGGCGTCGCGGGCACCGTGCGCGCCTCGCTCGGCGTCTACAACGACGAGGCCGATATCGACCGCCTTGCCGAGGCGATCGCGGCATGCCGGGAGATGTTCCGGTGAGCGACGATCTGCGCGAACTCTACCAGGACATCATCCTCGATCACGGTCGCCACCCGCGCAATTTCCGCACGCTCGAACACCCGACCCACATGGCGCGCGGCCACAACCCGCTGTGCGGCGACCGGGTGACGGTCTATCTCGCGGTCGAACGCGACCGCATCGTCGATGTCAGTTTCGAGGGGCGCGGCTGTGCGATCTCGACGGCCTCCTCGTCCCTGATGACCGAAGTCCTGAAAGGCAAGACGATCGCCGAGGCGCGGGCCTTGTTCGCGCTGTTCCATGCCAAGGTCACCGGCGGCGCGGCCGAGCCGGCCCCGGGGCCGCTGGAAGAAGATGCCGAGCGGCTGGAGCCGCTCAGCGGGGTCAAGGCGTACCCGGTGCGGGTCAAATGCGCGACCCTACCGTGGCACGCCTTCGAGGCCGCGCTCAAATCCGGCCGCGACGGCGCGACAGTCAAGACGGAGTAGCAGCGATGCTGCAATATCGCGCAGCGTGGTTCGGCCTTCGGCCGCTCCTCACCATGACGGAATTCTGTGATGGCATCACCCAAAGCTCGTCATCCTGAGGAGCGCCCGACCGGGCGCGTCTCGAAGGACGCACGGCGACGGTGCAGCATCGGAGCACGCTGATGTCGGGGGCCGAGGAAGAGCGCGATTATTTCGATTTCGGCGGCGAGCCGCCGCCCGAGACCGAAGGCGTCGAGCGGCCCGAGGGCGAGGACGATCCGGTATTGCTGGAGCCAGTGCTGGAAGCGCTGAAGACCGTGCGCGACCCCGAAGTGCCGGTCAACCTCGTCGATCTCGGGCTGATCTACGAGCTGATGGTGAAGCAGGGCGGCGTTGTCTATGTCGAGATGACGCTGACGACGCCGGCCTGCCCGGTGGCGCAGAGCATGCCGGGCGAGGTCGAGGCCGCGGTCGCCGCGGTGCCGGGGGTCAGCGAGGTGCGGGTCAAACTGGTGTGGTCGCCGCCCTGGGACCGCGACCGCATGAGCGAGGAAGCCAAGCTCGAACTCGGATTGCTGTAGTTCGCGTCACCGGCGCCGTGCCCGCCCCTCACCCTCCCGCGCTGCGCGCGGGTCCCTCCCTCTCCCCGCGTTCGCGGGGAGAGGGCCGGGGTGAGGGGCCGGCACGCCGACGGCGGGCGGTATTGTTCGATCTGCTGACGGCGCTGATCGATTCGTGGACGTTGTGGGATGGGGTCGCCGGCAATCGCGAAGTCGGGCGGCGCTGGCGCGCGGCCTATCTCAACCTCACTTACGGCGCCGGCCCTTACCGGCCCTACGAGCAGCTGGCACGCGAGGCGGCGCAAGAGGTCGGCCTGGCACCGGCCCTCGCCGATGAACTGGCGGCGCGCTACGGCGAATTGCAGCCTTGGCCGGAAGTTGCGGACCTGCTTGGCCGGCTGAAAAAGGCGGTGCCGCTCGCCGTCGTCACCAATTGCTCGGAGGCGCTGGGCCGCATTGCCGCCGCGCGCACCGGCATCGCCTTTGACGTGGTCGTCACGGCCGAGCGCGCCGCCTTCTACAAGCCGCATCCGCGCCCGTATATGCTGGCGCTGGAGGAGCTCGGCATCGCCGCGGAAGAATGCCTGTTTGTCGCCGGCTCGCCCTACGATCTCGTCGGCGCCGCCGCGGTCGGACTCCCCGTCTATTGGCATGACCGGATCGGCATGGAGCCGCCACACGGCGCGCCGCCGCCGCTCTGCCGCCATGCCAGCCTCGCCCCGCTCGGCCCGCTGGTTCTCGGCTGAACCATGCCGTCGCCGCCCGACCTGACCGGCCATTGGGTCGGCTTCGCGGCGCTCGCCATCTTCGCCCTCGCCTATGCGCTGGTGATCGCCGAGGAGGCGATCCACCTGCGCAAATCGAAGCCGATGGTGGTGGCGGCCGGCTTGATGTGGGGCCTCGTCGCGGCGGCCGGCGGGCCGCTCGGCCTCACACCGAAAATCGAGGCGGCGTTTGCCCACGTCTTCCTCGAATACGCCGAGCTCTTGCTGTTCCTCTTGGTGGCGATGACCTATGTCAACGCGCTCGAGGAGCGGCGCGTGTTCGACGTGTTGCGCGCCCGGCTGGTGCGCGCCGGCCTCAGCTACCGCGCGCTGTTTTGGGTCACGGGCGCCCTCGCCTTTGCCCTCTCGCCGATCGCCGACAACCTGACGACGGCGCTCGTCATGTGCGCCGTCGTGCTGGCGCTGGGGGCGGG
>DATEKP010000193.1:0-4651 GCA_035277405.1 Allostellaceae bacterium
CAGCGCCGGGTCGTGATAGGTCCCTTTCGGGTCGAGGTTGTAGCCGCGCGCCGGCTGGATCATGACGGAAATGTTGCCGCTCCACAGCGCCGGGATCGCGAAGTGCCCACAATCGACCCGTCCGGGCCGGAAGAACGGGTCGTGCTCGGCCGCACCCCAGCGCGCCGTCACCTGCTGCTGCACGACGCGCGGCAGGCTGCCGAAAAACACAGAATAGTCGGAGAAAGCCAGGCTTTCCTCGGCGGCGGCATGGGGCCGCGCGTTGGTCGGCCCGGCGAGCAGGCGCCGCATCAGCGCCGCGCCATCCTCGGGCAGATCGCTGGTGCGATAGCCGGCCTCGCGCAAGGCGCGCAGGATCGCCGCCAGGGATTGCGGCGTGTCGAGGCCGACGCCGTTGCCGATGCGGCCGTCGCGGTTCGGATAGTTGGCGAGCACGATCGCGATCCGCCGTTCGCCGGGCGGCTTCGCGCGCAGCCGCGCCCAGTTGTGCGCCAGGTCGGCGACGAACGCGACCCGATCGGCGACCGGGCGGTAGCCGACGAGGTCGGCCTCGGTCTCGGGATCGCGCCCAAGCGGCGCCTTGAACGAGACGGCGCGCGACAGGATGCGACCATCGATCTCCGGCAGAGCCACATTCATCGCCAGATCGCGCGGCCCGAGGCCGCGCGTCGTGGCGCGCCAACCCTCTTCGTCGCTGCCGGAAAAGACCACCTGCAAGACCGGGCAATCGGCGGCGAGCGGGTCGCCGCCGCCGGAAGCGGCAAGCGAAAACCCGGTGGCGTTGAGGATCACCGCGGGCGGATATGCCGCGAACGCTTCGCCGATCAGCGAAGCGGCCTCGCGGTCCTTCAGGCTGTGCACGAAGATCGGCAATGGCCGCAGCCGCAGCGCCGAAAGCGCCGCGACCAGCGCATCGACCGGCGCTGCGTTGCCCGACTGCACCAGCGCCCGGTAGAACACCAACGGCACGACCCCGCCACTGCCGCGCCACTCCGCCGCGATCTCGGTGAGGCTCGGCGTGCCGCGGCCGGGCCAGTAATACCCGGCGCGCAATAGCGGCGCCGGCTCGGCCCAGCTTGATGCGGGCGGTGGCCCCTCACCCTCCCACGCCTTCGGCGCGGGCCCGTCCCTCTCCCCGCTGTCGCGGGGCGAGGGGTTGGGCGCGGCACCCTTCCCCCTCTCCCCGCGTGCGGGGAGAGGGTTGGGGTGAGGGGCATCGCCGGGGCGACGGGCATCGCGTCGGGCCAGCAGCGCCGCGCAATAGCGCAGGAAGTTGCCGGCGTTGCCGGGGCCGCCCTCGGCGAGATAGCGCCACAATCTAACGCACGCCTCGGCCGGCAGTGTCGATAATTCCGCCAATTCCGGATCGGGCTTGTCGTCGCCGGGCAAGAGCGCCAGCGGGATGCGATGCGCGCGGCAGGTTTCAACCAGCCGCTCGACGCCATAGGGCCAATAGCCGCTGCCGCCGAGCAATCGGGCGACGACGAGGCGGGCGCGCGCGACCGTCTCCATGTAGAGATCGACCGAGAAATTGTGGCCGAGCCGCATGACCGATGCGAGCCGCAGGCTTGGCGCCATCGGGTCGGCGGCGCGGCGTCCGGCCTGCGCCCGCGCCAGCAGCGCGATGTCGGTATCGGCGCTCGCCAGCACCACGACGTCGCCGGGAGTCTGCGCGAGATCGACCGCGGCCGATCCGTCGGCGATGATCCCTGGTTCGGCGGCGAGCAGGTGCATCTCAGCCCTCCGCCGCCAGCGCGGCGCGGATCGCGGCGCGGTCGATGCCTTTTTTGCCGATCACGACGAGGCGTCCGGTGCGCGCCTCGCCCGGCTCCCAGGCGCGGTCGAAATGCTGCTCGATGCGGTCGCCGACCGCCTGCACGACATGCCGGCGGTCGCGCCCCGGAAGCGCGAGAAAGCCCTTGACCCGCAGCACGTCGTGGGCTCGGATCAGCGCGGTCAGCCGGGCGCGGAAGGCCGTCGCTTCCGGTATCGGCCCGCGCTCGACGACGAAGCTCTCGAAATCGTCGTGGTCGTGCGCGAAATCGAGGTCGTGCGGCGACGGGCGGGCGGCGAGGTCGTCCTCGGCGGCGGCGGCAAGGCCGAGCGCCACTTCCGGCGCCACCCGGCCGTGCTCGGCGCGGACCAGCTTGACGCCGGGGCGCAGCCGCGCCTCGATCTCTCCAGCGAGCGCCGCCAGCCGGCGGGCCGTCAGCAGGTCGGTCTTGTTGAGGATGACGAGATCGGCGCAGGCGAGTTGCTCGGAAAATACCTCCTCGAGCGGATTGTCGTGCGCCAGCGCCGGATCGCCCGTCCGCTGCTGCGCGACCGCCGCGGGATCGGCGGCGAAATCGCCGGCGGCGGCCGCGGCGGCGTCGATTATCGCGACAACGCCATCGACGGTCAGCCGCGTGCGGATTTCCGGCCAAGCGAAGGCCTGGACCAATGGCTTTGGCAGCGCGAGGCCCGAGGTCTCGACGACGATATGGTCGGGCGGCGCGGCCCGGTCGATCAGCGCGGTCAGCGCCGGCAGGAAATCGTCCGCGACCGTGCAGCACAGGCAACCATTCGCCAGCTCGACGATGTCGGTGGCCTCGCAGGCTGCGTCGCCGCAGCCGAGCAGCAACTCGCGGTCGATGCCGAGTTCGCCGAACTCGTTGACGATGACCGCAAGGCGATGCCCGGCCGCCGTCTCCAACAGATGCCGTACGAGGCTCGTCTTGCCGGCGCCGAGAAAGCCGGTGACGATCGTCGCCGGGATGCGCCTCATCGCCGATGCCTGCGTGGTTCCCCCTCTCCGCCCCTGGGGGCGGAGAGGGCCGGGGTGAGGTGGGGGATGCCAGGGCGCTCGCCGACACCCACCTCACCCTCCCACGCCTTCGGCGCGGGCCCCTCCCTCTCCCCCCTGAAGGGCGGAGAGGGGTTTTGCGGAGCTTCCTTCAGCACCAGCGGCAGGCCGGCGGCGACAAAGACGACGCGGTCGGCGACGGCGGCAACGTCCTGGTTGAGGCGGCCGGCGGCGTCACGGAAACGGCGGCCAAGCGGCGTCTCGGGCACAAGGCCGAGGCCGACTTCGTTGGCGACCAGCACCAGCGGCCCTGCTGCGCCGCGCAACGCGGCTTCCAATGTCGCGGTTTCGTCTTCGATCGATTTGCCGGCGAGCAGCAGGTTGGACAGCCACAAGGTCAGGCAATCGATCAGCAGCGGCCGATCCGGCGCCGTTTCCGATGCGATGATCGGCGCCAGCGCGAGCGGCGCCTCGATCGTGCGCCAGAACGGGCCGCGGCGCGCCCGGTGGGCGGCGATGCGCGCCGCCATCTCGGCGTCCTTCGGCTCGGCGGTGGCGCAATACGTACCGGCGACAGCGGCGGTCTCGATCAGCCGTTCGGCGTGGCGGCTCTTGCCCGAACGGGCGCCGCCCAGCACCAGCGTGACGGGAGGCAGCGCCGCGCATTGCGGCATAATCGATGGCAAAGGCTCCTCCTCCGCCCGAGGAATGGTCCCGTTCGCCCTCCAAACGAGGGCGCGGCGCGGAGGTCTCCTGGCTCGGGGTCGTCGCCCACGACGCCTTCCCGGCCCCTCTCCCGAAGGTCAGGGCCAGTGGCTCGTGCCGCGGGCTCGCCGCTTACAGTTGCGGGGGCAGCGCCGGTCTTGCACCGGACTTCCCTGTCGCGTCGCGCTGCGACGCTAGCACGAACGAGGCCGGTTCGCCACCGCCGGGATTGCTTCGTCGCCGTCGGCTCCTCGCAATGACAAGCGTTATGTTAGCGCGGCGGGCGGTTGACGGTAATGACGCGCCAGCCGTGACCCAGGCCCGGACCGTCGACATGGTCGATGCGCGTCACCGAGCAGTTCTCCATCGTGAACGCAAGGCAGGCTTCGGGGTCGAGGCCGAGGGCGAGGCCGAGCGCGGCGCGGATCGTGCCGCCATGCGCGACGGCGATGATATCGTCCCCGCGATGGTTCTCGGCCAGCGCATGGATTGCGCGCGCGACGCGCTGCATGACATCGACAAAGCTCTCGCCGCCCGGCGCCCGCTCGTGCGCCGGGGCGTGCCAGAAGCGGTGGAAAGCGCCGCCGCGCGAATGGCGCAATTCATCGTAGGTGAGGCCCTGCCAGTCGCCGAACGCCTGCTCGGCGAGGTCGGCGATCGCCGGCGCGTCGGGGCCGGGGATCGGGTCGGGGCCCGCCAGCCCGGCGCGCACGATCGCCCGCGCCGTCTCGTGCGTGCGGCGCAGATTGCTCGTCACCCATATCGCTTCGGCCGGCAGTTGCCGCGCGAGTCCGGCGAACACGGCCGTGTCGGTGCAGTCGCACGGCATGTCCTTCTGGCCGTAGATGCGCCCGCCATGCTCCACCGGCGCGTGCCTGACCCACCAGAAGCGGGTCGTCGTCGCGCCGTCACCGGCGCCGCCCGCCCCGATCGTGCCGGCGGTAAACGGCGAGATTTTCCCCACTACGGCATTCATTTCGCCGCCGCCACGAGCAGCATCACAACTTCTCCAATCTGCTGGAAAAAGCCGAGGACGTCGCCGGTGTAGCCGCCGATCTGGCGGCGCGCAAGCAGTGCCGCGAGCGCCAGCGCGCCGGCGCCGAAGGCGAGCGCGACGGCGCCGGCGCGTGGCCCGAGCAAGGCCAGCGCGATGCCGACCCC
>DATEKP010000194.1:0-4187 GCA_035277405.1 Allostellaceae bacterium
ACAGCACAACGAGGCCGGCGGAGGCGAAAACCGGCAGCAACGGTCCGACGACGTCGTTGAGCAATTCGAAGGTCGGCGATTGCGGGTTGCGGATGACGACCGGCACGGGTCCCTGCGCCGCGCCGCCCTGCGCCGGCGTCACCGACGTCGCGAATTCGTCGCCCAGCTCGCGGAACACGCGGCTGGCCCGGCCGATAACGCCCGAGCCGGGCACGGCGCCGCCGAGCGAGCGGATTTTCGTCGCGATGTTCTGCTCGTATTCCGGCAGCCGCTTGGCGAGGCTGATCGCCTCGTCGCCGACCGCGGCGGCGAAGCCGAGGATCACGACGAACGCCAGAAACACGCTGAGCGCCACCGCTGCGAGCCGTCCGACGCCGTGCCGGTGCAGCCAGCGCACCGCCGGCGCCAGCATCAGGCTCAAGAGCACCGCCAGCGCGAACGGCTCCAACACGGGCCGCGCAAAATAAAGACCGGCGACGATGATCGCCGCGACGACAACGGGCGCCATGATGCCGCCGGGCGCCCGCTCCCGCCCGGCGCCCGGCTCGCCGCCCGACCATCTGTCGTCGCTGTCCACCGCGCCTCCATTTGCGCGAACGTGGCGCGCCCCGCACGCGTCCCAAAAATACTCTCCGTCACGTCAACAAGAGGGCAGGTACGGTGGGTACGGTGACGGTTTACTAATTGCTGCCCGCCCTGAATTCCGTGCTGCTACAGCGGCATCCGATCAGGTGCGGTCACTTTTCGTCGCCCCCGCGAAAGCGGGGGTCCAGGACGGGTGCTCAGTCGGTGGCCCTGGATTCCCGCTCGCGCGGGAATGACGGTTCGATTTGCCAGGATAAAGCTCTATATGCCAACGCCGGTCAGCCGAGGGCAAAGGGAGGGAGCGATGGCGGTCATCACGGCCTGCGTGCTGCAGGCGGGCACCACCGCCTTTGACACGGAGGCGACGCTGGCCAAGGCGGAGGCACTGATCGCCGAGGCCGGGCGGCTCGGCGCAAGCATTGCCGTGCTGCCGGAGGGGTTTGTCGGCGGCTACCCCAAGGGCGCCGACTTCCACATCTTTCTCGGCGCTCGCACGCCTGAGGGGCGCGACGAGTTCCGCCGGTATTTCGAGGCCGCCATCCCTGTACCCGGGCCGGAAACCGCGCGGCTCGGCCGCGCCGCGCGAAACGCCAACCTGTTCCTGACCGCCGGGGTGGTTGAGCGCGACGGTGGTACGCTCTACTGCACTGCGCTGTTCTTCGGCCCGGACGGGTCGCTCCTGGGCAAGCACCGAAAGCTGATGCCCACCGCACTGGAGCGACTCGTGTGGGGCTTCGGCGATGGCTCCACCCTGACGACGGTGCCGACGCCCTGGGGCGCGATGGGCGCAGTAATCTGCTGGGAGAACTACATGCCCATGTTGCGCATGGCGATGTATGCCAAAGGTATCGCCTTCTACTGCGTTCCCACCGCCGACGACCGGGATACCTGGGCCGCCAGCATGACGCATGTCGCGCTGGAGGGCCGCTGCTTCGTCCTCTCGGCCTGTCAGTACCTGACTCGCTCGGACTTTCCCGAGGGGCTGCGCAACGCGCTCGGTGACGAATCGGGGCGGGTTCTGATGCGCGGAGGTAGTCTCATCGTCTCGCCACTTGGCCGGGTGCTGACTGGGCCGATGTGGGAGCAGGAGGGAGTGCTGGCGGCGGAGTTGGACACCGAGGAGATCACGCGCGGGCGGATCGACTTCGACGCTGTCGGCCACTACGCCCGGCCGGATGTTTTCCGCCTGGAGGTGGACGAGCGTCCCATGCCGGCCGTCAGTAACCGGCCGATCTCCGCGATGCCGGAGTGACGGCGCCATCGACGGGCGCACCACCCGCCATACCGGCTACGCCATCAGCCAACGAATCCGCAAGAGGATCGAGGAGGCGTTCGGCTGGGCCAAGACGGTGGCCGGGCTGCGCAAGGCGCGCCATCGCAGGTTGGCCAGGATCGGCTGGCAATTCGTTCTCGCCATGGCCGCCTATAATCTGTCCGTCTGCCGAAGCTGCTGATGGCATGATGCCGGGACTCCGTCCGAAAGCGCCGCCGGAAGGCGAAGATGCCGCTCCCGCAGCCGTTAGGCGGCGGGATTCAGCACGGTGAGCCCCGCCAAACTCCATCGGCAGTCTGCCCATCAAGCGCGCTTTTCAGCAGCCTGCTAGAGCGAGGTCCAGCAAATGGAATCGTCTTTCCCGCGCAAGCGGGAAACCAGGGCAGGTGACGATCGGTTGCCCCCTGGACCCCCGCTTCCGCGGGGGTGACGGAAGTCGACGGACCGCCGGCTTCCGGTCGCGGTTAGCCGTGCCGGTGGATCGGGTCGATCCAGCGCACTTCCTGCGGCGCCTCGGCCGGTTCGATGTCGAGGTTGACGACGACGGCCTCGTTGTCGCTGCGCACCAGCACGCATTCGAGCGTCTGATCGCTCGACGCGTTGATCTCCTGATGCGGCACATAAGGGGGCACGAAAATGAAATCGCCGGGGCCCGCCTCGGCGACGTATTCGAGGCGTTCGCCCCAGCGCATGCGGGCGCGCCCCTTCAACACATAGATGACGCTTTCGAGCGCCCCGTGGTGATGCGCGCCGGTCTTGGCGTTGGGGTGGATGTGCACCGTGCCGGCCCAGATCTTCTGCGCCCCGACCCGTGCGAAATTGATCGCGGCGGCGCGGTTCATCCCGGGCGTCTGCGGCGTGTTGGTATCGAGTTGGTCGCCCGGAATGACCTTGACGCCGTGCTCCTTCCAATCGATCCCGCGATGCTCGCTCATGCGCCGCTCTCCGAAACCGCTGCGGTGATGCGGCAATATAGGCGGCGGCACGCCCCGTTTACAGCCGCGCGTCGGATCGAGCTCCGGGCTATCCGTCATCTGCTGCGGCCCCTGCGCAGCGCGGCGACGAGATCGGCGATCCGCCCGGGCCGGCCGGGAGCAATCGACGCGGGCCGATCGCGACCAGCCGCGTTCGTCGTCTTTTCGCTGCGAAACACCATCGCGATGCATTGCAGCGGTTCGGCCAACGACGGATTGTGCCAACCGAGCGAGCGGAAAATCTTGATCGCATCCGGGGCCACCTCGTCCACCAGGTCCTGGCGGACCGAGAACCTATGCTCCGGATGCACCGGCTCCGGCTCCTGCCACGGACAGGTGACGACGGCGAAACGCCGCGCGACCGACGCGAGCTTGCGGATGAACGCCGCCACCTGATCGCGCTCGATGTGCTCGATCACGTGGCTCGCCGTGACGATATCGTACGAGCGATCGGGAATGTCCTCGAGCCGTTCCGCGCGCAGGGGCACGCCGCTGTACAGCGCCGGGTACAGCTCGGCCCATTCCCGGCTCGGTTCCAGCGCCTCGCAGGCGATCTCATAGCCGGCCCAAGGGTGCGAGAACAGGGAAGCCAACAGCGCGGTGCCGGCGCCGGAGCCGGCGCCGACATCGAGCAGCGTCATCTTTGAGCCGAACGGGACGCTGAACAGCTCCTGCGCGATGACGTTGAACAGATCGACGCCAAACAAGCGCCCCTGCTGCGCCCACGGGCCAAATACGAAATCGGAGCTGTCAGCCGCCCCGGGCGGGCAGAATAGGCGTCGAAAGCTGCGCCGGCCGAGCGCGTCGAGTTCCGAGCGAAGCCAATCCGCGTAGCTTCGCTCGGCGCCGGCATCGGCGAGCGGCTCGTGCGGCGGCGCCATTCGGTTCTGCCCGCCGGCGGTCGGTTCGCTGTCGTTCGTCACGCCGAAGTGCGCCCCCGCCGTGCGGCAACGCCGCGTTCCCAGGCGGGCAGTTTATCGCGCGACGCCCCCCGCCGCCATCCGGTGCCTGGGGCTGGCGAGCCGATGGGGCCACTTAGCCGAAACGAAAGCGGCCGGCTCTTTGAGCCGGCCGCCGTCGCCCCGACTGGCGGGGAGTTATGCCGTGAACGTGATGCTGCTGACGTTGGCGACGCCGACGATCAGCATCGTCGAGCCGTCGACAAAGTGCAGGGTCGTATTGCCGCCGCTCGACGACGAAGTTCCGAGGAATGTGCCGGCAGGCGACGATGTCGCAGATGCGATCGTATCGGTCGAGGTGTTGAAGCCGGTCACCGTTGCGCTGGTGCCGGTGCCACCGGCGACGCTGTCGTCGCGTAGGCTGCCGCCTCCCGCGCCCTGAGCCGAAAGGTCCAC
>DATEKP010000195.1:0-5987 GCA_035277405.1 Allostellaceae bacterium
CCGTCCGATCGGCGGCCGCCCGTGCATTAGCACCGAGAACATTACCGACAGCAGCGCGATGTGCAGGATCGGCTCGATCAGCGCCCAGCCATAGCCGAGCTTCAGGTCGGCGAAGCGTGTGCGGGTCTCGCGGATCATCAGCGCCGCGATGATGCGGGTCTGGCTGCGCCAGCGCTGGCGCCAGCCGGGGGGTGGCCGCAGCGGCCGCGGCGCGCGCGGGTCGGCCCCGCCGAGCACAACATAATCGCCGTCGATCGTGTCGAGGCGGTGATTGAGCAGGTGGAGAACCGCCTCGGCTGCCGGCCGGTCGTCGGGGCAGCGCTGCAGCAGCGCACCGCCGACCGCAGTCGCCTCGCTGACAAGGCCGGCCGAGAGGTAGAGGCTCAATTGCGCGCGCCGAACCTCTCCGCTGGCCGGATCGAGCGCTGCGGCCCGCTCCAGCGCCGCCGCGGCGCCGGCGAGGTCGTCGAGCTGCCACAACAGATGGCCGCGGTGGATATGGTACTCTACGTTGGCGCCAGCGCCGGCCAGCGCGCGGTCGATCGCGGCGAGCGCTTCCGGCAGCCGGCCGCACAGCATTTCCGCCGCCGACAACACCCGCAGCAGCGGTGGCTCGACGCTATGGTCCGCGGCCTCTCGCAACAGCGCAGCGGCATCCTCGGCGGCACCGCGGCGCATCAGCAATTCCGCCGCATGCACGGCGATGCCGCTGTCGTGCGGTGCCAGCGCGGCAGCCCGCAAGGCAGGCGTCATCGCCTCCTCCGGGCGTCCGAGCGCGATCAGCGATGCGCTCCAGTGGCGATAGCCCTCGGCCCAATCCGGGCGCAACCGCACCAGCTGCCGGTATGCCTCGGCGGCGTCGGCGTGACAGCCGCAATTGCTGAACACCCAGGCGCAGATCTGCAGTGACGCAGCATCGCCGACGATATCGGTTTCGGGGAAGGCGCGGCGGCACAGCGCAAGCGCCTCCTCGCGCCGCCCCGCATGCAGCAGCGCCTCGGCCCGGCGGCAGTCGTCGATTGCACCGCGAGCCGGCGCCGACCGCGACGCCACGTCGAAATTTTGCAACGGGAGTTGTTCGGCGTCTCTCAATTATTGCGTGTTTCTTGGGGGAACGGGGAAATCTTTTGGCGAACGATAGCGCGCCGCCTCCGCATTCCTCAATGCCGCTTTGGTATAGGATGGCGGCGGCGTGCGGCGGCGCCGCTATGCGGCGAACGCAGGCGGCCGACCGGTTTCTTTGACTGGCATTTGCCGCCATTCACCCATAATCTGCCCGCGACCTGCGGTTTTACGGCCGGTCGCTCTGGTGCGAGGCGGGATCGGCAAGGTTCCGCGCCGGCAACACGGAGGAAGCGATGGCGTTCGAGTTCGGCATGTTCCATGAGTTCCAACGGCCGGCCGGGATCAGCGAGGAAGCAGCGTTCGCGATCTCGTTCGAGCAGGTCGATGCCGCGGAGCGCTGGGGCCTCGACGCGATGTGGCTCGCCGAAATTCATTTGGCGCCCGAGCGTTCGGTGTTGTCGGCGCCGCTCACTCTCGCCAGCGCGATCGCCGCCCGCACCAAGCGCATGAAGATCGGCACTGCCGTGCAGGTCCTGCCATTGTGCCACCCGCTGCGGCTCGCCGAGGAGGTCGCGACGGTCGATCAGATCAGCCACGGCCGGCTGATTTTCGGGGTCGGGCGCAGCGGCTTTCCGCGCACCTACGAGGCCTATGGCGTGCCCTATGGCGAGAGCCGCGACCGCTTTGCCGAGACCCTGGAAATCCTGAAGCAGGCGTGGACCGAGCAGCCGTTCTCGTACCACGGCAAGTACTACAGCTTCGACAATGTGCGGGTGACGCCAAAGCCGTGGCAGCAGCCGTGGCCGGAGATCCGCGTCGCCGCCAACAGCGCCGACACGTTCCCGCAGATCGCCAAGCTCGGCCACGCCGTGTTCGTCGCGGTGCGCCTCGGCACGCTGGAGGAACTGGAGCCCAACATCACGGCCTACCGCAAGGCGTGGAAGGAGGCGGGGCATCCGGGCGAGGGGAAGGTCTTCCTGCGCGCGCCGGTCTATGTCGCCGAGACCGACCAGGCGGCGCGCGAGGAGCCGGAAGAGAGCATCATGTATTTCTACCGCTATCTCGGCGAGCGGCTCGAGGACTCGGCGACCCGCGCCGGCGTGCGCCAGGTCGAGGATCGCGCGGCGCGTGGCCGGCGGCTGCAGACGATCACCTACGACGACGCGCTGCGCGAGAAGATCATCGTCGGCTCGCCCGAGCGCGTCACCGACCGGCTGATGGGCCTGAAGGAGACGCTTGGCCTCGACGGCATCCTGTGCGAGATGAATTGCGGCACCAAAATCCCGCATGCCCAGGTCATGAAGTCGCTGCAGCTCTTGTGTGAGAAGATCAGCCCGCGCTTCAACTAGAGCATTGTCGCCCTGGGGGAATCGTCATTCCCGCGCGAGCGGGAATCGAGGGGCATCGCTGCGCTCAGCCCATCCTGCGTCTTTGCCGTGTTTTGCGGTCAGGCGGGCTCGCCGTCGATCACCTCTTTGACCTTGCTGGCCAGCTGCTTCAAGCTAAACGGCTTGGGCAGGAAATGGATTTCGCTGTCGCTGTCGAGGCGCTGGCGGAAGGCGTCCTCGGTGTAGCCGGAGATGAAGATGACCTTCATCTCGGGATGCGTCTCGCGCACCTGGCGAATCAGGGCCGGGCCGTCCATGCGCGGCATCACCACATCGGTGATCAAGAGGTCGATCTGCTCGCCGGCGCCGCGGATGACCTCGAGGGCGCCCTCGCCGCTCTTCGCCTCCAAGACCTTGTAGCCTTTGTTGCGCAATGCGCGGGCGCCGAAGATGCGCACCGGATCCTCATCCTCGACCAGCATGACCGTGCCGACGCCGGTCAGGTCGCGGGCTGACGTCGTTTCGACGGCATCGACCCGCGGACCAGGCGCCGCATCCAGCAGCTCGTGGCGCGGCAGATAAATCTGGAACACCGCGCCGCGCCCGGGCTCGCTGTCGACGAAGATGAAGCCGCCGGTCTGCTTGACGATGCCGTAGACCGTCGACAGCCCGAGACCGGTGCCGGAGCCTACCTCCTTGGTCGAGAAGAACGGTTCGAAAATGCGCACCATGTTTTCGCGCGGGATGCCGATGCCGGTATCGGCGACTTCGACCAGCACGTAATGCCCGGACGGCATGACCTCGTGGCCGCGCCGCACCGCCCCGGTCTGCGTGACGTTGGCAGTGCGGATCGTCAGCGTGCCGCCGCCGTTCATCGCGTCGCGGGCATTGACCGCGAGATTGATGATGACCTGTTCGAGCTGGCCCTGATCGACCTTGGCGAGGCCGAGATCGCGGCCGTGCACAACCCTGAGTTCGATGTTCTCGCCGATCAGCCGGCGCAGCAGATGCGACAGCTCGACCAGCACGTCGGTGATGTTGATGATGCGCGGCTGCAATGTCTGCTGCCGCGAAAAGGCCAGGAGCTGGCGCACCAGATTGGCGGCGCGGTTGGCGTTCTGCTTGATCTGCATGATGTCGGCGAACGAGGAGTCGCCGGGCCGGAAGCGCATCAAGAGCAGGTCGCAGAAGCCGATCATCGCGGTCAGCAGGTTGTTGAAATCGTGCGCGACGCCGCCCGCCAATTGGCCGACCGCCTGCATCTTCTGCGATTGCGCGAATTGCACCTCGAGATTGCGCTGCTCGGTGACGTCCATGAAGTGCAGCATCAGGCCGCCTTCGCCGCCCTCGGCCCCGTCAAGCGGGCTCAGGAACACGACGCTGGTCTTGTCGCGCGGCCCCTTGAGGCGCACCTCGACCGGGCCGAGCGGCCCCGACCCGTCGGCCGCCGCCGCCAGCTTGACCGCGATCTCGCGGCGGTCGTCCTCGGTGATGAAGCCGATCAGCGGTTCGCCGATCAGGTCCTGCGGCGGCGCGCCGAACAGCTCGCCGAGCGCGCGGTTTGCTTCCTCAAGCCGGCCGAACCGGTCGATCAGCGCAATGCCGACCGGGGCGTTGGCGAAAAACCGCTGGAAGCGCTCGCGCGACAGCCTGAGCGCGGCTTCCCATTCGCGCTCCGGGGTCAGGTCGCGCACGACCGAACGGGTGCGCAACTCGTCGCCTTCGCCGACCGTGCTCTGGCCGATCGAGGCGTGGAGGATATGGCCGTCGCGGCCTTTCAGCACGACCTCGCCGCGCGGCCCGCCGTCGCTGCGCACCGCGAACGGGTCGGCCGGGTCGGCGCCGGCAGGCGGCGGCGTCGCCAGAAAATCATGCATGCGGGTGTCGCTGCCGACGATATCGGCCGGTGTGCTGCCGAGCCATTTGGCCAGCGTCTGGTTGACGAACAGAAAGCGCCCGGCGCCATCGACCGAATAGAAGCCGATCGGCGCGTCATCGAGGAATTCGACGAGCTTGTTGCGCTCGTCGCGGATCACGGCCTCCATCTCGTGGCGCGCGGTGGCGTCCTGGATGCTCCAGAAGCTATAGCCCGGCCGGCCGGCGATCGGGTTGACCGCGATGTTGAACCAGCCGGCGGCGGCACCGCGGGCGTCGCGCAACGGCAGCGCCGTGATCGCCCGCGCCCCGGCCGCCGCCTGGCTGCGCAGCCGTTCGAAATCCGCGCTCGCCTCGGCATCCGGCAGCGCGGCGGCGATGCGCTCGATGGCCGGCTTGTCGAATTGCGGGAAGAGATCGTGAAAAGCCGTGTTGGCGTAGGCGATGCGGCCGTTGGGGGCGAGGATCAGCTGGGCGTCGGGCGAGGTGTCGAGCGCCTGGCTCAAAACATCGACTCGCCCGCCGAGCAGTTCGTTCATGCGGTGGGCGACGCCGGCGGCAACCCCGATCACGCCGGCGATGCCGAGGATCGCCAGTGCGGCCATCGGCACCTTGGCGCCGGAAATCACCTGGGCGCCGTAAAGCGAACCGACGGCGAGCGCCGTCACCGCGAGGATCAACGCAAGATTGCCGAGCAGCACGATCCAGTTCGGCTGTCGGCGGATGGCGGCCCGTCTCGCCGCGCGGCGGGCGCCGCCGATATCGGCCACCATGATGCCTGACCCGCCTTCGTTTGGGCTGCGCTTATGAGCCTATAAATAGCACGCGCGCGCCTCTCGGTCGCGCTTCGATCGCCGGCCCGGACTCCGCGCGCAGCAGCGGCGCCTGGGCCGGCGTCTATTGTCCGGCGCTCGCGTTAACGGGTCATTAACCTTGCCGGTGTCCGCACCCTGTGTGCCCGCCGGTTATTCGTCGCGGTAGGTGCGCTCCATGCGTTCGTGGCGCTCCTGCGCTTCAATCGACAGCGTCGCGATCGGCCGCGCCTCGAGCCGGCGGATGCCGATCGGCTGGTCGGTTTCCTCGCAATAACCATAGGTGCCGAGATCGATGCGCGACAGCGCCGCGTCGATTTTCGAGATCAGCTTGCGTTCGCGATCGCGGGTGCGCAGTTCGATAGCCCGTTCGGTTTCGAGCGAGGCGCGATCCGTCAGATCGGGTTTCAGGAGGCTTTCTTCCTTGAGGTGGCGCAGCGTGCCCGAGGAATCGGCCAGCAATTCGGAGCGCCAGCGCAGCAGCTTCTGACGGAAATACTCGATCTGAACCGGGTTCATGAATTCTTCGTCGTCGGTAGGCCGATAATCTGGCGGCAAGACCGGGCGCATCGCTCTCCCCAACACCCCGTTTGCGACGGGCGCGGAGTATATGAATCGCCCCGCCCCATTTCAACCGTCAGAACGGCAATTCAGCATATTGATAATTCAGGGGGTTTCGAGGAATTTGGCGGCCCCGCGGGGGTCTGGCGGCAGGGCACGTGTTTGGTCGCTCGCTGTAGCCGGCGGCGCGGCGTTCCGTCGAATAATCGAAAACGTCTAAAATTGTTGGCAACGTTTACTTTGAATCGGCGCTGTGCAACCGCCGATTGCCTGTCCCGTTTAGCGCTTCGTTAAACAGTGGCCGATAAGTTTGGCGGCCATGGACGACGATTTCGACCCGATGGAC
>DATEKP010000196.1:0-3721 GCA_035277405.1 Allostellaceae bacterium
CTTCGATGCCGGCGATTCGGCGAGGAGAGCCGTTCCGGCGTCAGTTATTGCGCATACCCGCCGGGGCGGCGGCGGGACCAGCGCCTCCTCGACGCCGATCGCCATGCGCAGCACTGCCCCCGGCATCGCCAGCGTGTAACCGGCGACCCGCTCGATGAAGCGGCGCAATTCCCCGGGCAGCGGCGGCGCCGGCAACAATTCGTCGATCGGCTTCAGCCGATCGGCCGGAATCCCGCCCTCCGGCGTGCCGTCCCACACCACCCCGACCGCCCGGCGCGACCCGATCGCGACGCGCGCGAAGCTGCCGGGCGGCGCCGCGACGCCCTCCGGCAGCCGGTAATCGAGCGTCGTCGGCAACGGCAGCGGCAGCATGACGGGAACCGGCCGTCCCGCAGCGAGGCGGCCATCCTCCCGCTCTGCATGCCCGGCACTGTTGGCACCGCCGGCGGTCACCGCTACACTCGGCAGCGGACCGGCGCGGCGCGGCCCCGCCGTTGCAGCCGCGCCGCCGAGGGTCTGGTCAGTTGGTGTCGCCGCATGCTCACGTCATCCTTCGCCCGCCGCCATCCGCGTTCGCTGTCTTGCGCGGCCGGATAGATTTGCCGTGGCAGACCGCCCGCGCGACAGACCGTACGAAGCGCGCGACGCCGCCGCGGCGGCCGAGCCATCGGGCGAGATCGGCGGCCGCGAGGTAATCGCCTATCTGCGCCGTCATCCCGATTTTCTCGACCGCCATCCGGAGGCGCTGGCGCTGCTGCGGCCGCCGGCCCGCGACATCGGCGAGGATGTCTTCGACTTCCAGCATTTCCAGATCGAGCGGCTGCGGTCCGACCTGGCGCGTGTCACGCTCGAACACCGTACCCTCGTCGCCGCAAGCCGCGGCACTCTGGCGAGCCAATGCAGGATACACAAGGCGGTGCTCGCGATTCTCGCGGCCGCGAGCTTCGAGCAGCTGCTGCTGACCGCGACGACCGACCTGGCCGTGCTACTCGATGTCGATGTCGTGACGGTCGCGGTCGAAAGCACGACGGTGCCGGCGGGTCGGCTGACGATGCACGGGATACGGCTGGTCAAGGCGGGCGCCATCGACGCGCTGCTCGGCGCCGACCGCGCCCTGTTGCTGCGCGCCAATGCGGCCGGCGATCCGATCCTGTTCGGCGGTGCGGCGGGTCTGGTCCGCTCGCAGGCGCTGCTGCGGTTGGCGTTCGGCCGGGGCGCGCCGAGCGGTCTGTTGTGCATCGGCACCCGGCGGCCGGGCCGCTTTCATCCCGGCCTCGGCGCCGAATTGCTGACATTTCTCGCGCGGGCGCTCGGCGTCACGGTCGCGCAATGGCTCAATCCGCGCGGCTGACGACTTCAGATACCCTCTCCGCCCTTCAGGGGGGAGAGGGAGGGGCCCAGCGCGCAGCGCTGGGAGGGTGAGGTGGGTCTCAGCAAGCGCTCTGGAATCCCCCACCTCACCCCGACCCTCTCCGCCCCCAAGGGAGGCGGAGAGGGAGCATGGGTTTTCCCCGTCTTGCCCGCGCCGCTTCCGCTGGCGCGTTACGCCGCCGCCGAGGATTTGCGGGCGGCAATCGCGCTGTGGGCAGGTTGGCTCGGCGGCGAGCGGCGCGCCTCGGCGCATACCGTCGCCGCGTACGGCCGCGATCTTGCCGGCTTTCTCGAATTCCTGACCGTGCACCTCGGCGAGCGTCCGGGCCTGGCGGCGTTCGGCCGCCTGACGCCGGCCGATTACCGCGCCTGGCTGGCGCACCGCGCGGCCGATATCGAGCGCGCCTCGCTGGCGCGCGGCCTGTCGGTCGTGCGCGGCTTCATGCGCTTTCTCGAACGCCGCGGATTGGCGGCCAGCCCGGCGCTGCTCGCGTTGCGCGCGCCGAAACTGCCGAAGAGCGTGCCGAAGGCGCTGTCGGTCGCCGACGCCGTTGAGATCGTCGAGGCGCCCGCCGTGATGGTCGCCAGCGCGTGGCAGGCCAAGCGTGACGTCGCGGTGCTGACCCTGCTCTACGGCTGCGGGCTGCGCATCTCCGAGGCGCTCGGCCTCAGGCGCGGCGCGGCGCCGCTCGGCGAGCAGATCACGATCACCGGCAAAGGCAACAAGGAGCGCCTCGTGCCGGTGCTGCCGGCGGTGCGCGAGGCGGTCGCGCATTACCTCGCGGCCTGCCCCTATGCGCCTGGCCGCGACGGACCGTTGTTTGTCGGGGCGCGCGGCGGGCCGCTCAACCCGCGCCTCGTACAGAAACAGATGCAGCTGTTGCGCGGCGGCCTCGGGCTGCCCGAAAGCGCCACGCCGCATGCGCTGCGCCACAGCTTTGCGACGCATCTGTTGGGCGGCGGCGGCGATCTGCGGGCGATCCAGGAACTGCTCGGCCATGCCAGCCTGTCGACGACGCAGCGCTATACCGCGGTCGATACCGCGCGCCTGCTCGCGGTTTACGAATCGGCGCACCCGCGGGCGCGGTGAGCGCCGCCGGCCGCGGCGGCCTCTTGGTCAAAGGCGGCAAGATGGCGTAATTTCCCGCTCGTGCCGATGGAGGGGAGCGGCTGCGCATGCGTGCGTCCGTAGTAATGCTGGTGCTGGCCGGGCTGGCGCTGTCGGCGTGCACCGAGGCGACGGCAAGCCGGGTCGGCGAGCGCACCTTCAAGATCGAAGGGCCGCAGATGGGCATCATGTCGGACGCGCCAAACCGGCGGCTGGCGTCGCGCGTCTGTCCGAAAGGCTATCGCGTGCTGGATTCGGCGAGCCACAAGGGCGGTCCCGATCGCGCCACCGACGATTTCGATACGATGACGGTGTGGACGATCCGCTGCATCTGAACGGACGCGGCGGGACGAGATTGCTTCGCTCCGCTCGCAATGACGACACATGAGGTCATTGCGAGGAGCGAAGCGCACGCGGTAATCCCGATCGAATAGCGGCGCCCGCAATATTTCAGACGATCTTGCGCTCCTTCAAATAGCGGATTTGCGCCGCGGTGTAGCCGCAATCCGCGAGAATGTCGTCGGTGTGCTGGCCGAGCTTGGGCGCGACGCCGATCTTCGCCGGCGTCTCGGAAAACTGCCATGGCGTGCCGTGCACCTTGAGCCGCTTGCCATGCTCGGGGTAGTCGATCTCGGCCACGTAGCCGTTGGCCAATACGTCGGGGTCGTTCGACGCTTCGAGCAATGTGTTGATCGGCGCCGAGACGATGTCGGCTTCGCGCAGCCGCGCCACCCAATCGTCGCGCGCCCCGCCGGCGAACAGCCGGTCGAGCAGGCCCAGCAGGTCGGCGCGCTTCTCGTCCGACGTGACGACGATGCCGAGATCGGCGAACCCGGCCGCCTCGATCGCCTCCGCGAAGCCGAGCGCGCTCATCGCGGCGCGCCACGGCCGGTTGCCGTTGAGCTGGAACACCAGCGGCTTGCCGTCGCAATCGTTGAAGCTGGCGCTGATGCCGGGGCGCTCCGGGGTGCCGGTGATGCGCGCCTGGCCGGTGACCGGGTCGCGGCCGCGCCACATCGTCGTCGTCAGCGTCCAGCCCATCAGTCGGATCTGCCCGCCGAGCAAGGAGCAATCGACCTTCTGGCCGATCCCGGTGGCGCGGGCGTGGGTCAGCGCCGCCAGCGCGCCGCCGAAGGCAAGGATCGCGCAGGTCTCGTCGGCGACCGAGACGATGCCGGTGCGCAGTTTCTGGCCGGGCATGGAATAGGCCTGGGCGATGCCGCCGAGCGCCTGCGCCATCGA
>DATEKP010000197.1:0-7455 GCA_035277405.1 Allostellaceae bacterium
CGTCGCGCACGGCGTTGGCGATCGCCGCCGGCGGCGCGACGGCGCCGCCCTCGCCCATGCCCTTCATGCCGTATTCGGTCGCCGTCGCCGGGGTGTGCAGATGGCCGATCTTGATCGCCGGCACCTCGAAAGCGGCCGGCAGGTGGTAGTCGAGGAAACTCGCGGCGAGCGGCTGGCCGTCGGCGTCATACGGGATCTCCTCGCACATCGCGGTGCCGATGCCCTGCGCGACGCCGCCCCTGATCTGCCCCTCGACGAGCATCGGGTTGATCATCGTGCCGCAATCCTCGGCGACCGCGAAATCGAGGAGCTCGACCGCGCCGGTCTCGGGATCGACGGCGACGACGGCGCCGTGCGTCGCGTAGGAAAAGACGCCGGTGCTGACGCTCGGCTCGTAGGTCGCGGTCGCGTCCAATAGCGGCTCGACCCCGGGCGGCAATTCCTGCATCCGCAGATGCGCGATCTTGGCGATCTCGGCAAAGGTCACGGCGCGCCCGTGCGGCCCGATGACGGCGCCCTCGGCGCATCGCACCTCGCCCGGCTCGCATTGCAGCAGATGCGCGCCGATGCGCTCGAGCTTGGCGCGCAAGGCGCGGCTGGCGCGCGCCACCGCACCGCCCGACATGACCATGCTGCGCGAGGCGAAGGTGCCGAAGCCGAAGGCGGTGCTCTCGGTGTCGCCGTGGCGCACCGCGATATGCGCCGGGTGGATGCCGAGCTCCTCGCAGGCGACCTGCGACAGCGCCGTCTCCAGCCCCTGGCCGTGCGACTGGATGCCGACATAGAGCACCAGGCTGCCATCCGGCAGGATGCGCGCGGTGCAGCTCTCGAAACCGGGGATGATCGCGGCGCCGCGCGAGGCGTACTCGGCGGCGCCGTGCGCGGTCTGCTCGGTGAAGCTGGCAAAGCCGATGCCGATCAACCTGCCGTCCGGCTCGCCGCGGCGCTGCCGCTCTCTAATCTGCTCGGCATTAAGCAGTTCGGCGCAGAGCCGCACGGCGGCCGGGTAATCGCCGGTGTCGTAGCGCATGTCGGCGACCGAGGTGAACGGCATCTCGGCCGGCGCGATCATGTTCTCGGCGCGGACGTCCTCCGGATTGCGCCCGACCGCGCGCGCCACCTCGTCGATCGTGCGCTCCATCGCGAAGCAGGCGCCGGGGCGCCCGACGCCGCGATAGGGGCCGATCGGCGCCTTGTTGGTCGCCGCCGTTGCGTAGCGGGCGCGGTAATTGGCGAGCGTGTAGGGGCCGGGCAGCGTGCGCGCCGCCATGTTGGCCTCCTGGTAGGGCCCCTGCGGCCACAGCCCGTAGGCGCCCGCGTCGACGACGATCTCGACATCGATGCCGAGGAGCTTGCCCTGGCGATCGGCGTAGGCGGTGACGCGGTAGTGATGGTCGCGGGTATGCGCTGCGGTCAAGAGGTGCTCGTTGCGGTCCTCGATCCAGCGCAGCGGGTGATCGAGCTCGAGCGCCAGCGCGGCCAGCACGATCTCCTCGGGATAGAGCCGCGCCTTTGGCCCGAAGCCGCCGCCGATATCGGGTGCGACGAGGCGGATGCGGTTGAGGTCGAGACCGAGGCACTCGCCGATCGCGACGCGCAATGTGTGCGGCGTCTGGGTCGAGGCGTGGATCACGAGTTCGTCGAGCCGGTGGTCGCGATTGGCGAGTACGGCGCGGCCCTCCATCGGCGAGCCGGATTGCCGGTTCATGCTGTATTCGCGCCGCACGACGACGGCCGCCGCGCGCGCCGCGGCGGCGATGTCACCGGCCTCCAGCGTGCGCTCGCTGTAGAGATTGTCGCCCCAGCTCTCGTGCACCAGCGCGCCGCCGCCGCGCATCTGCGCCGGCGCGTCGTAAACCGCGGCGAGCGGCTCGTAATTGACGCTGACCAGAGCCGCGAGGTCTTCCGCTGCGGCCCGGCTTGGCGCGACGCAGGCGGCGATCGCCTCGCCGACAAAGCGCACCTTGTCGGTTGCGAGCGGCGGCCACGCCGGCGATTTGGCGCCGGCGGCCTGCGTCACGATGCGGATCGGCCTGATGCGCGGGAGATCGGCGGCGGTGAAGACGCGGCCCTTCGTCTCGGGCGGCACCGCAATGCGGCGGATGCGGGCATGCGCGTGCGGGCTGCGCAGAAAGACGACCTCCTGCGTGCCGGCCAGGCGAATGTCGGCGACGAACTCGCCGCGCCCCCTGAGGTGCCGGTCGTCCTCTCGCCGCAGCAGCGAGACACCGACGCCGTATTTGCTCTTTGCCGCCTGCATCCCGCCCTCCCTGACCGGGTTCTTGGGCAACGAGATTGCTTCGCTTCACTCGCAATGACAACACAGGGGCGTGAGCGCGAGGCCGGCGCATGTCATTGCGAGGAGCGGAGCGACGCAGCGATCTCGACCCACCCTGTCGCGGCCTCAAGCGGCGGCGGTTCAGCCCTGGCGGAAATAGTGGACGCTGAACAGGCGGTCGGGGTCGGTCCAGGTGTGGACCGGCTGGAATCCGGCGCGGCGCGCCAGCGCGTGGAATTCGGGGATCGCGTATTTGTAGGAGTTCTCGGTGTGGATCAGCTCGCCCTCGGCGAAGCGGAAGGCGCGGCCGGCGATCGTCGCGCCCTGCGCCGCAAGGCTCTTCAGGTACAGTTCGATACGGCCTTCCGCTTCGTTGTAGAAGGCATGGTGGGCGAAGCGATCGAGCCGCAGGTTGCCGTCGAGCTCGCGGTTGATCCGCTCCAGCAGGTTGAGATTGAAGGCGGCGTTGATGCCGGCGCTGTCGTTGTAGGCGGCGTCGAGGATCGCCTTCGGCTTTTTCAGATCGACGCCGATCAGCATCTCGCCGTCGGGTCCGAGCAGGTCGGCGCAATGGCGCAGAAACCGCACAACCGAATCCGGCTCGAAATTGCCGATCGTCGAGCCGGGGAAAAAACCGACCTGCCGCCCGCGCGGCCCCGGCCCCTGCGGCAGGCGGAACGGCCGCGTGTAATCGGCGCATACCGCGACCACCGGCAGCTCCGGGAAATCGAAGGCGAGCTGAGCTGCGGCGGCGCGCAAATGCTCGCGCGAGATATCGACCGCCACGTAGCCCGCCGGCGTTTCGAGCGCCTGCAATAGCAGCCGCACCTTGACGCTGGCGCCGCTGCCCAGTTCGACGAGCCGGGCGTGCGGCCCGATCTCCGCGGCGATCTCGCCGGCATAGTCGGTGAGGATCTGTGTCTCGGCGCGCGTCAGGTAGTACTCGGGAAGCTCGCAGATTTCCTCGAACAGCGCCGAGCCGCGCGCGTCGTAAAAGAACTTGCAGGGCAGCGATTTCGGCTGCGCGCCGAGGCCCGCCAGCACGGCGTCGCGAAAGCTCTCCTCGCCGGGCAGCAGGTCGTGGAAAGCGAATTCGCCGCCATCCATCCTCAAGCGTCCTCCGCCAGCCGCAGTCCGGAAAACGCCCAGCGCGCCGCGGGCGGGAAGAAATTGCGATAGGTCGTGCGGATGTGCCCTTCCGGGGTCACGGCTGCGCCGCCGCGCAACACCATCTGGTTCGACATGAACTTGCCGTTGTATTCCCCGATCGCGCCGGCAGCCGGGCGGAAGCGCGGATAGGCGATGTAGGGGCTCCCAGTCCATTCCCAAACGTCGCCGATCATCTGCCGCAGCCCCGGCGCCGGCGCACCATCGGGGCAGGGATGGAACTGCGCGTTATCGGCGAGATTGCCCAAGAGCGGCACCCCGGCCGCCGCGATCTCCCATTCGGCCTCCCTCGGCAGCCGCTTGCCGGCCCAGCGCGCGAACGCATCGGCCTCGTAGAAGCTGACATGGCACACCGGTTCGGCGGGGTCGATGCGGCGCTCGCCCGACAGCGTGAAGAGCCGCCATTCACCGTCGGCGGAGCGCCAGTAGAGCGGCGCCTCCCAGCCCTGCTGCTGCACCGCGGCCCAGCCGTCCGACAGCCACAATTCCGCGCGCCGGTAGCCGGCGTCGGCGATGAAGTCGAGATATTCGCCGCACGACACCGGATGCGTCGCAAGACGGAACGGTTCGAGCCACTCCTTGTGGCGCGGCCCCTCGTTATCGAAGGCGAAACCGGGTCCGTCATGGCCGATCTCGACCAGACCGCCGGCGAACCCGCACCAGCCGCGCGGCGGCACAGCGGCGACGGCCGCCGGTTGAGGTGTCCGGTAGGCCGGCAGCAACGGGTTGACCGAAAAAACGTGCTTGATGTCCATCAGGATCAACTCCTGATGCTGCTGCTCGTGATTGAGGCCAAGCTCGACCAGTGGCGCCATCTCCGCCCAGCCCAAATCGTCCGCCCGTTCGATCAGGCGCAGCATCGCCGCGGTCACGTGATCGCGGTAGGCGGCGATCGCATCGACGCTCGGGCGCGACAGCAGGCCGCGCTGCGGCCGCGGGTGGCGCGGTCCAGCGGCTTCGTAATAGGAATTGAAGAGGTAGGCGAAGCCGGGGTCGAACGCGCGGTAGGCAGGGTCGCGCGGCCGCAGCAGAAAGGTCTCGAAAAACCAGCTGGTATGGGCGAGATGCCACTTGGTCGGGCTGACGTCGGGCATCGACTGGATCGCCTGGTCTTCGGACGACAGTGTGGCGGCGAGTGCCTCGCTCTGGCGCCGCACCGCTGCGAAGCGGGTACAGGTTCGCGCCCGGTCCGGCGGTCCCGCCGGCTCTCCTATGGCTGTATCGAACACCAGAATGCCCCCGTTCGGTTGTCTCCCGCTAAACGCCGCATCGGCCCGCCCGTCCCCGCCCGCGCGCCGCGCGATCGGGCGGCCCCGGCTGACATATGGCCGGTTGCGGCTGCGCTGTAAACCATTCGCGGCGCGGACGCTGGCTCTAGCGGCTGGCTGACGCCGGCAGCTAGACTCTAATCGTGGTCAGGGATGCGGACCGGAACCGTCGCGGCGGCGCTGCGACAGCACGAATATCACAGTCCCGGCCAGTGCCAGCAAAAACCAGGTGATCGCGTATTGCAGGTGGTGGTTCGGCAATTCGGGCAGAGCCGCACTGCCGCGCGGCCAGCCGCCCGGGTTCGCAGTCGCGTCTGCCTCGATGTAGAACGGCGCGGCGTCGGGCAGCCCGTCGGCGGCGGCGATCGTCGGCAGGTCGATCCAATACCATTCGCCGCGCCCGGGCTGATTGTCGGGAATGAACCAGCCGGGTTTGGCGGGATACGGCAGACGCAGGCGTCCGCTGAGATGCGCAGTGCCGCGCGGCTCGCCGCCGGCCCGCTTTGCCGCATCCTTCAGCGGCGCCGGAACATAGCCGCGATTGACGAAGACGATACGGCCATCCGCCTCGCGCAGCGGGGTCAGCACGTCGAAGCCGATGCCGCCCTGCGCGACCGATGACGGTGCAACCGCGTGCACCAGCACCTCCTTGTCGTTGAGGAAGACGCCGTCGATGACGACCCGGTGCAGATCGAGGGGGCGCGCCTCAGCGAAGGTGCTCGGCGCCGCGACCGGCGGGGCGGCGAGCGCAGCGGCGCGCTGCGCGATCAGCCCCTCCTTCCAGTGCAGGCGCTCGATTTGCCAGACGCCGAGCGCAACGCAGAGGCCGACCATCGCCAGCGCAAGCAGGGTTGGCGCAAGGCGGGGGCGAAACCCGCTGCTGCGGCGGTGGAGGCCCTCCGTGGGCGGTGCGGCGGAAGTGGTCGGCCGGTCCGTCGTGTCGCTGCCTCAGCCAAGACCCTCAGGCAACGCGTTGCCCATGCCCCACCAATAGATGCAGACGAACAGAAACAGCCAGACGACGTCGACGAAATGCCAATACCACGCGGCGGCTTCGAGGCCGAAATGATGGTCCGGCTTGAAATGGCCCTTCGCCGCGCGCCACAGGCAGACTGCGAGAAATGTCGTGCCGATGATCACGTGGAAGCCGTGAAACCCGGTCGCCATGAAGAAGGTCGAGGGATAAATGCCGCCGGTGAAGTGGAACGCGGCATGGCTGTATTCGTAGCCTTGGATCGAGGTGAACGAGGCGCCGAGCAGCACTGTCACGATGAGGCCCTGGATCAGCCCCTTCTGGTTTCCTTCGAGCAGCGAATGATGCGCCCAGGTCACGGTCGTGCCGGACAACAGCAGAATCAGCGTGTTGAGGAACGGCAGTTCGAACGGGTCGAACGGGTGAATGCCCTGCGGCGGCCATACCCCGCCCACGGGGTAGAGGCTCGACGTGAAGAACGCCCAGAAGAAGGCCGAGAAGAACATCACCTCCGAGGCGATGAAGAGCGCCATGCCGTAGCGCAGCCCGAGCTGCACGACCGGCGTGTGGAAGCCCTCGAAGGTCGCCTCGCGGATCACGTCGCGCCACCACACGAACATCGTCGCCAAGACGGCAATCGCGCCGATGATCAGCAGCGTCCAGCCGTAGCCGTGCATGTAAAGGACGCCGCCGGTGGCCATCGTCCCGGCGGCGATCGCGCCGACGATTGGCCACGGGCTCGGATCGACCAGATGGTAGGGATGCTTCGGCGCGGCGTGTCCGTGCGCATCGCCGTGAATATGCAGGTCGGCGTGGGTGTCGGTCATCTCTCTCCGCCAGCTTTGGTCCGTGTCTCGATCGGCCCCGCTCAGCCGCCGCTCATCCTGACGATGGCGATGGCGTAAAACAACGCGACCAGCGCCAGCAGCAGGATCAAGAGGGCGCGGTTGCGCGCCCTTATCCGCCGGTTGCGCTCGTTCTTGTCCACGATGGCGACGCTCATGGCCTACCCCCCAGAAGATGGTCCGCCAGCAGCGCGGCAAAAATCAGGAACAGGTAGAGCAGCGAAAACGCGAACATCTGTCGGGCGCTGCGCTGGCCGTCATCGCGCAGCACGCGGATCGCGGTGCCGGTGAAGCCGAGGCTGAGCAGGCCGGCGGCGATGCCGTAACCCACGCCTGCGATGCCGAGCAGCCACGGCGCCAGGGTCGCCGGCCAAAGCATCAGCGTATAAAGCAACATCTGGCGCTTGGTTTCGCGCGCACCGGCGACGACCGGCAACATCGGGATGCCGGCCGCCTGGTATTCGTCGGCGCGATAGAGCGACAACGCCCAGAAATGCGGCGGCGTCCAGAAGAAGATGATCGCGAACAGCGCCAGCGCTCCCCAGCCGACGTCGCCGGTCACCGCCGCCCAGCCGACGACCGGCGGGAGCGCGCCGGCGGCGCCGCCGATGACGATGTTCTGCGGCGTGCGGCGCTTCAGCCACATCGTGTAGACAAACACGTAGAACAGGATGGTCAGCGCCAAGAGTTCGGCCGCCACCCAGTTGACCGCCAGCCCCATGATCGCCACCGACCACACCGCCAGCGCAACCCCGAAGCCGAGCGCCTCGCCCGGCAGCATGCGCCCGGCCGGCAGCGGCCGGGCCGCGGTGCGCCGCATCACCGCGTCGATGTCGCGGTCGTACCACATGTTGATGGCACCGGCGGCCCCGGCGCCGACCGCGATGCACAATACCGCCACCGCTGCCAGCACCGGATGGAGGT
>DATEKP010000198.1:0-3107 GCA_035277405.1 Allostellaceae bacterium
ACGCCGACGAAGTTGAGGAAATGGCGGTACCAGATCGAGCCGCTCGCCAGCCAGTCGTACATGCCGATGCGCCGGCCGATCAGGTCGGCGGCGCGCGTCACCGGCCCGTCCTTGCGCACGTAGAGGTCGCGCGCGGTGAAATTGCGCAATGGAAACACCGGCAGCCCGACAAAGCGGTCGTCGCCGTTATCGATGCGCCGCAGATGCGCCGCCATCGAGGCTTCACCGCCATCGACCGCTGGGTCCTCCAGCGCGCGGCGCAGCATCTCGGCGCGCGCCGGCCACGACCCGCCGGTGCCGTGCACCAGCTTGAGGTCGATGCCGTCGGGCTTGACGTCGCCCAGCATCAAGGGCGCGAGGCGGGCGTAATCGGCGACGGTCAGGGTGATGGTGTGGTCGGGCATGTCGCGTCTCTCCGGCTGGTCGCGGCGATCTTAGCCGGCCGCTGCCCGCCCGGCGACGGCCCTGACCTTGCCCGGCGCGGCCAGCCAGATCGCCGCTGCCGATGTCGCGCTGCAGCCGATCGCGATCCAGAAGGCGGGCGCGTAGCTGCCGGTCCAATCGTGCAACGCGCCGGCGAGAAACGGTCCGACGGCGCCGCCGACTATCGCGGCCAGCATCACCGTGCCGAAGATGCTGCCGTAATGCCTGCCCTCGAAAATCTCGGCCGGGATCGCACCCATGACCGAGGTCAGGCTGTAGCCGAGCGTCCCCTGCGTCACGATCATCGCAAACAGCAAGGGCGTGCTCAGCGTGCTGCGCAGCCCGATCAGCGCCAGACAGCACAGGACGAAGCCGAGATTGCCGATCGTCCACACCCATTCGCGGCCGATCTTGTCGGACAGGTGGCCAAGCGCGATCTGCCCCGGCACCGCGACCAGGCTGACGAGGCCCAAGGCCCAGCCCGCCTCGGCCGCGCCAAAGCCGATCTCGACCAGGTATTTCGTCTGGTGCACCTGCACCAGGTACCAGGTGAACAGCCCGCCGAAATAGCCGAGCGCCAGCCACCAGAAGCGGCGGGTGCGCACGGCGCGCGCCAGGGTCCAGTCGATCGCCGCCCAGCGCGGATCGACGATCGTCGGGCCGCGTGCAATGGCGGCGCGCTGCGCACCGTCGCCGTCGGCCAGGAGGCCCATATCTTCCGGCCGCCTTCGCAATAAGAGGTTGAGCGGCGCCAGCAGCCCAAGCACCAGGAGGCCCAGGGCCCAGCACGCGGTGCGCCAGCCGGCGCCGGCGATCAGCGATTGCTGCCACGGCAAGACTGTCACCGAGCCGATCCCGACCCCGGAAAACGCGATGCTCAGTGCCAGGCCGCGCCGGCGCACGAACCAGCGGGTCAGGTAGAGCGATTGCCCGGTATAGGCGAGGCAGTTGACGCCACCGCCGACCAGCGCGCCGAGCGTCAGATATAATTGCCAGGGCTGGCGGACCAGTGGCGCGAGCAGCAGCCCGGCCGCCATCATCGCCACGCCCGCTTCGATGACGAGCCGCGGCCCGCGCCGGTCGATCACGCGCCCGATCGTCGGCGTCACCAGCGCCGACATCAGAAAGCCGAACGAGAACGCGCCGGCGGTGACGCCGCGCGGCCAGCCGAACTCGTCGAGGATCGCCGGGAACAGCAGCGAGAAGGCGGTGCGCGCGTTGACCCCGACCGCCATCGTCACAAAAGCGACCGCCACCAGCAGCCAGCCGTAGAAGAACGGCAGGCGCAGCCCACGCGGCTCCATCGTCGCTTGCGGCGGATTGCGCTGCGGCGCCTCGCTCATGTGGCGAATAGAGCCGATGCGCGCGACGCCGCGCAACAGCCGGCGATTTCCGCTAAGCTCATGCGCCCATCCGCCCGCGAAAGGCCCGACGATGCGTCACTTCGGCGTCCTGATCCCCTCGACCAACACGACCGGCGAGATCGAATACAGCCGCCATGTGCCGCCCGAGTGGCAGGCGCATTACGCCCGCATGCTGACGAGCAGCACCACGAAGACGCCGTTCGCGCCGCCGCGCGACGAGGATGTCGATTACCAGGCGCGGCTGCTCGGCACCGCGCGGGTCGAGATCGTCTTCCTGCTGCAGACATCGGCGAGCCTCTTTGCCGAGGATTACGATGCCGATGTGACGCGCCGCATCGCCGCCGCCGCCGGCGTCCCGGCCTTCACCTCGGCGCAGGCGATCGGCGAGGCGATGGGGGCGCTCGGGATCAAGCGGGTCGCGCTCGTTTCGCCCTATTCGCCCGAGGTTAACTCCCGCGCCCGGCATTATTACGAGAGCAAATACGGGCTGTCGGTGGTCGCGGCGGAAGGCTTTGCCGCCACCGATTCCTACGCGATCGGCCAGCTCGGCCCGGAAAACGCGCGCGACTCGTTTGCCCGCATCGACCGGCCGGAGATCGAGGCGTTTGTCGTGCCGGGCGGCAATTTCCCGACAATGGCCTCGATTGCGGGATGGGAGGCCGAATTCGGCAAGCCGGTCGTCACCACCAACCAGGCGGCATTGTGGGCCGTCTTCCGCCGCCTCGGCAGCGCCGACCGCATCGCCGGCCTCGGCCGCCTCTTGGAATGACTCTCCCTCTCCCCGATCGGGGCGAGGGTCGGGGTGAGGGGGCAAGCTTCCGCGCGAAATGCCCTCACCCAGCGGTCGCTGGCGCGACCGCCACCCTCTCCCGCAATGCGGGAGAGGGGTTGACTTACCGGACGGCGGGCAGCGGTGCCTGCTCGACGAAATGGTTGCCGCCGCCGGGCGGCCGGCGGCGGAACACGCGGTCGGCGGTGCGGCCGATCAGCTGCGTCATCGCCGCGTCGAAGCCGCCGGCGATGACGCCGCCGACCACCGGCAGCACACGTCCCAATCGCGACGCCCCGCGCACGCCGGCGCCGCAGGCGACGACGGCGTGCGAGCCGTGCGCCAATTTCTTGGCCAGCGCCGGCGAGACCCAGCCGGCGGTGTCGCGCGCCACCCGCGTGCCGAAACGCACCCCGGCATCCTTCAAGGTATCGGCGGCCTTCGAGCCGGTCAGGCAGGCAAGCGCCAGGCGGCGCACCTCGTCGCTCTGCACGTCGTGGCCGCGCAGATGAGCGATCGCCGCGATCAGCCGCGCCTGGATGAACAGCGCG
>DATEKP010000199.1:0-2272 GCA_035277405.1 Allostellaceae bacterium
CCGGCAATGCCCCCTCCACCATGCTTCGCATGGTCCCCCTCCCCCGCACGCGGGGGGGGAGCCGAATAGCCCATGTGCTTCGCGCGCCGGTGATGCCGGGTACCAGCGCCCAGATGATCCCGGCGGACTGGAATCAGCGCCGTCATTGCGAGCGCAGCGAAGCAATCTCGACGACCCGCGTATGCCCGGCGCCGGATTGCTTCGTCGCTGCGCTCCTCGCAATGACAGAAAAGGTCAACCACGGCCCTAACCCCGGATTGCCCAGAGTTCGAGGCGCAGGTTGGGGAATTCGCCGGAAACGTGGATCGCGAAGCCGCCGGAGGATTGCATCTGCGCCCAATGCGGGCTGTTGCGGTCGAGTTCGAAATAGGTGGCGCCGGCATAGAACGGGATCTGCCGCGGCGCGACCGGCAGCGGCCGTACCGCGATGCCCGGAATCGCGACGTTGACGAGGTCGCGGATCTGCTCGACTGCGCCGATCTTGACCTGCGAGGGAAAAACACGGCGCAACGTCTCGGTCGGCACCTCGGCCTGCACGATCAGCACAAAGCTCGCCGCGCGCAGGATCGAGCGGTCGGTGATCGGCCCGACGCGCACGCCGTAGCGCCGCTCCTGCAACGGGATCGCGACTGCGGTCTGCTCCAACACGGCCGACAGCGAGCGCCGCAGATCGGCGACGACCGGCGCGAACGAGCGCTGCAAATCCTCGTGGCGGTAGGCGGGATAGGAATTGGGCCGGCGCGTCGCCTCGGTGAAGGTGGCGAACTCGCCGGCCATCTGCACGAATACCGTGTAGAGGTCCTCGGGATGTACGTTGCCGGCGTCGGCCCAGTGCGCCAGCAGTTTCTGCCAGCGGTTGATCGATTGCAGCAAGAGGAAGTCGGCGACCTCGGCGACGCCGCGCGCGCCGGGCTGGGTCAGCCGCGCCGCCAAGGCCTCGCCGCGCTGGTTCAGCATGCCGGCGAACTCGGCGATCATGCCGGCGAGCGGCACCGTCGCCGAGCACAACAGCGCCGGCGGGATCCACTGGTCGTCGAGGCGGGCGCGGCGGTCGGAGGCGACCTCGACCACGCGGGCGAGGCCGATGCAGTGATAGCCGGCGCGCTCGTCGGTTTCGAGCAGGTAACGCAGCCGCAGCCGGCCGATCTGCAATGGCGCCGGCTGGGGCGAGGCGGAATGCGTGTCGTAGGCCTCGAACTCGCGCAACGCGTAGCGCCCCTCGGCAGCCTCGCCATCGCCGATCTCGACGGCGCCGGCCTGGCGCACCGGCGCGGCGAGATAGACGACCGCGTTGCGCGTCGCCTCCGGCAGATCGAGCGGCGGCGGGTGGTCGGTCTCGCCGGGAATTGCGAATGGCGTGCCGTCCTCGAACACGCCGGCGGCCGAGGTCAGCGCGAAGCGGCCGGTGGCGAGCAGGTCGCGGTCGAGCGCCATCTGAGTGATGCCCCAGGGATGCGGCCGCAATTCGCCGGTGCGCGCCCGCACCAGCGTCTCGGTCCAGCGGTCCTGCTGCTGGAAATGCTGCGCCCGCAGGAACATGCCCTCCTGCCAGACGACGCGGTTGCCCCAGCTCATGGCCCCCCGCCGACGATCACGACACGGGTTCGCGGGCCGAAATCTCGGCCAATGCCCGCTCATAGGCGCGCGCGAACGCCTTGCCGAATACGCTGTCGAAATCGTCGGTCAGCGCCTGCGCGATCTTGGCATGCAGCGCCTCGAAGGCGTCCCAGGCATGCGCCTTGCGCTGCACCGCGATCAGGCTGAGCCCGCCGTCGCCGGCCTGCCGCAGTTTCGCCGGCTCGAACTCGGCGAGCAGCGCGCGTACCGCCGCCTGCATCGCCGCGGCCGTGGCGAGTTCGTGCAAACGCATGTCGCGCAGCGCATCGCCGATCGCCTCGACCGCGCCCATTTCGGAACGCCGGCCGGCGCCGAGCAAGGCGCTCAGCGCGTCGTCGTCATCGGCGGAGAATTTGAGCGGGTTGTTGCCGCGCGCGCGGATCATCGTCTGCTCGATGCGGAACTCGCCCTTGATAGCGGCGCGCGCGATCATCGCCTGGCGCAGCCCTGAGACCATGGCCCGGAACGCAGCGCCGAGGTTCTCCATCGCGGCGGCCGGGTCGGTCGGCTGCACGCCCTCCAGCCCGGCGCCGCGCAGAAAAGCGACGAGCAGCGCATCGGGCGCGGGCATCCGGGCCGGCGCGGCCGAAATCTCCCGCGGTAGCGGTGCCGCTTCCGGCAGCGTGACCGCCGAGAGCGGGGCCGGTGGCGGCGC
>DATEKP010000200.1:0-2167 GCA_035277405.1 Allostellaceae bacterium
CGGGCGGGGCTGCGGCCGATATTCTCGAGATTGAACCATTCGATGGCCTGCGCCGTCGGGATGATCTCGTCGTTGCCGTGGCTCCATCCGAGCCGCAGCAGGTAATTGCGCATGGCTTCGGGCAGATAGCCCATGTCGCGATAGGCTTCGACTCCGAGCGCGCCGTGCCGCTTCGACAGCTTGGCGCCGTCCGGCCCGTGAATCAGCGGTACATGCGCAAAGTGCGGCACCGGCCAATCGAGGGCGCGGTAGATCTGCGTCTGGCGGAAGGCGTTGTTGAGGTGGTCGTCGCCGCGGATCACGTGGGTCACGCCCATGTCGTGGTCATCGACGACGACCGAGAGGTTGTAGGTCGGCGTGCCGTCGGCGCGCAGCAGGATCAGGTCATCCAATTCGGCATTGGCGACCGTGACCTCGCCCTGCACCAGATCGTGGATTGTCGTCGCGCCGTCCTGCGGCGCCCGGAGGCGGATGACCGGCGCGATACCGGGCGGCGCCTCCCTGGGATCGCGGTCGCGCCACGTGCCGTCGTAGCGCACTGAGCGCTTTTCGGCGCGCGCCCGCTCGCGCATCGCCTCCAGCTCGGCCGGCGTGCAGTAGCAGTGATAGGCGCGGCCGCGCGCCAGCAACGCGTGCGCGACCTCGGC
The DNA here is from genome assembly GCA_035277405.1 of Allostellaceae bacterium. GTDB lineage: Bacteria > Pseudomonadota > Alphaproteobacteria > ATCC43930 > CGMCC-115725 > DATARH01. The sequence goes on from DATEKP010000200.1 coordinate 648, forward strand.
GTGGCGCGCGGCGCCGGCGAACTGGTGCACGACCTCGCCGTCCCATGCGAGGCCGAGCCACGCCAGCCCGTTGATGATCGCCGCCACGGCCTCCGGGGTCGAGCGCACCCGGTCGGTGTCCTCGATGCGCAACAGAAAGCGGCCCCCGCAATGCTTGGCGTAGAGCCAGTTGAACAGCGCGGTGCGGGCGCCGCCGATGTGCAGAAAGCCGGTCGGCGACGGGGCAAAGCGGACGGTGACACTCATTCCCGCAATGTAGGAGCACCGGACCGCTGCTGCTATGCTGGCACAACGCAGCAGGAGGCGACGCATGGATGGCGCGACGGTGACGCAATCGGACGGACTGACAACCCGACTGGCGGAGCGCGCCTGCGCGGTCACCTACGAGGCGCTGCCCGAGCCAGTGCGCGCCCTGGCGCGGCAATGCGTGCTCGATTACTACGCGGTCGGGCTCGCCGGGGCCGATGACCCGCTGGTGCAGATTCTGCTGGACGAACTCGCCGAGGCTGGCGGCGCTTCGCAGGCGAGCCTGATCGGCCGCGCCGGTCGGCTGCCGGCGCTCGCGGCGGCGCTGCTCAACGGTGCCGCCGGGCACGCGCTCGATTACGACGATGTCAACCTGGCGATGCCGGGACATCCGTCGGTGGCGATTCTGCCGGGCCTTTTGGCATTGGCCGAATGGCGCGGGTCTTCCGGCCGCGCCGTGATCGCCGCCTTTGTCGCCGGCTACGAGACCGCCTGCCGTATCGGCTCGGCGCTCAGGCCCGGCCATTACGATCTGGGATTTCACGCCACCGGCACGATCGGCTGTTTCGGCGCTGCCGCTTCCTGCGCTCACCTGCTCGGCCTCGACGCCGAGGGCATGGCGCGTGCGCTCGGCATCGCCGGCACGCAGGCGGCCGGGCTCAAATCGCAATTCGGCACGATGTGCAAGCCGTTCCACGCCGGCAAGGCCTCGCATAACGGCCTCTTGGCGGCACGGCTGGCGGCGCGCGGCTTTTCGAGCCGCCCCGACCTCGTCGAGTGCCAGCAGGGCTTCGCCTTGACGCACGGCCCGGATTTCCGGGCCGAGGCAGCGCTGGCCGAGCCGCCAGGCGGCTTTTACATCCTCGCCAACCTGTTCAAATACCACGCCGCCTGCTACCTGACGCACGGCCCGATCGAAGCCGCCCGCAAGGCGCGCGCCGAATTGGGCGGCAATGCCGAGACGATCGAGCGCATCACCTTGCGGCTCGACCGCAGCTGCGACCGCGTGTGCAACATCCCGGCACCGCGCGACGGCCTCGAAGCCAAATTCAGCCTGCGCCAGACCGTCGCGATGGCGCTGGCCGGGGTCGATACCGCAAGCCTCGGCGCCTACAGCGTGGAGACCGCGAACGACCCGGCGCTGGTGCGGCTGCGCAACAAGGTGGCGCTCGATTTCCGCGACGGCGGGCCGCAGGCGGCGGCCGAGATCGAGGTCGCGCTGTCCGACGGCCGTGTCGCGCATGCCGCGCACGATGCCGGCATCCCGGCCGCCG
>DATEKP010000201.1:0-4789 GCA_035277405.1 Allostellaceae bacterium
CACCGCCAGCCGGGTGACGCCGTTCAGGATCGCGTGGTCGGCGGCATGCGTCACCACATCGCCGTCGCGGGTCACGATCCAGGCGTTGGTCGAGGTGCCTTCGGTGACCTGCCCCGCGCCGTCGATCTGCCATGCCTCGTAGGCGCCGGCCTCGCGCGCCTGCTGCTTGCCGAGCACGTTGGGGGTCAGCGCCACCGACTTGATGTCGCAGCGTTGCCAGCGGATGTCCGGGATCGTGATGACGGCGATGCCGGTTTCGCCGAGCCGCGGGTCGGGCGGGCGCGAGCGGCGCGAGGTCACCACCAGGGTCGGCTTTGCCGACTTCGGGAAGGCGTGGTCGCGCGGCGCCGCGCCGCGCGTCGCCTGCAAGTAGACGATGCCGGTCGCGACGCCGTTGCGGCGGATGACCTCGCGCATGACGATCTTCAACGCCGCGTCGCCGAGCGGCGGCGCGATGCGCAATTCGCCGAGCGATCGATGCAGCCGGGCGAGGTGCAGTTCCTCATCGACGAGGTGCCCGTCCCTGACGGCGATGACCTCGTAGACCCCGTCGGCGAACTGGAAGCCGCGGTCCTCGATATGAACCGCCGCCTGGCGGTGAGGCAGGTATTGCCCGGCGACATACGCGATGCGGGACATGGTCAGAGCTGCGCCAGCATCGTGCGTGCTTCGAGACGTCGTGCTGCGCACGCCTCCTCAGCATGACGAAGCCTTTGGATAAAGCCAGAAAACGACGTCATCCTGAGGAGCGCCCGAAGGGCGCGTCTCGAAGGACGCACAACCTCAGTTCGGCGGGGATCACGCGCCGACCTTGAGCGGGCGGTCGTTGCCGAACACGCCCAATGATTTGAGCTTGCGGTGCAGGGCGGAGCGCTCCATGCCGACAAAGGCGGCGGTGCGCGAGATGTTGCCGCCGAAGCGGGTGACCTGCGCCAACAGGTATTCGCGCTCGAACACCTCGCGCGCGTCGCGCAGCGGCAAGGTCATGATCTCGCTGCCCTTGTCCCATTTGACGACCGACGGCGCGATCGCGGTGATCTCGTTCGGCAGCATGTCAGCGTGCACCGGCTCGCTGCTGTCGCCGGGCGCCATGATCAAGAGCCAATCGACGACATTGCGCAACTGCCGGACATTGCCGGGCCAGGTGTAGGCCTGCAATGCCGCCAGCGCGTCCTCGCCGAAGTCGCGCGAACCGATGCGCGCCGCCGCCGCGCCGCGTTCCATGAAATGCCGCGCCAGGAGCGGGATGTCCTCGCGCCGCTCGCGCAACGGCGGCACCCGGATCGGCACAACGTTGAGCCGATAGAACAGGTCTTCGCGAAACCGCCCGGCGGCGATCTCGGCCGCCAATTCGCGGTTCGAGGAAGCGACGACCCGCACATCGACCTCGACCCGCCGCGACCCGCCGACCCGCTCGAAGGTCTGCTCCTGCAAGGCGCGCACGATCTTGCCCTGGGTTTCGAGCGGCATGTCGGCGACTTCGTCGAGGAACATCGTGCCGCCGTGGGCGCGCTCGAACGTGCCGATCTTGCGTGGCGCGCCATCATTGCCGGCCTCGCTGCCGAACAATTCGATCTCCAGCCGGTCGGGCCGCATCGTCGCGCAATTGACCGGCACGAACGGCCCGGCGGCGCGGCGCGAGCGGGCATGCAGCAGGCGGCCGACCACCTCCTTGCCCGAACCGGGGGCGCCGCTGATCAAGACGCGGCTGCCGGTCGGCGCGACGCGCTCGATCTGCTGACGCAGCTGATTGACCGCCGGGGAGGCGCCGACCAGGTCGAGCTCGCCGCCGGCGCGCAACCGCAATTCGGCATTTTCTCGGCGCAGATGCGCGGCCTCGATCGCGCGCGCGATGACCAAGAGAAGCCGGTCGGCCTTGAACGGCTTTTCGATGAAATCGTAGGCGCCGATCTTGATCGCCTCGACCGCGGTCTCGATCGTGCCATGACCGCTGATCATGACGACCGGCACGGTCGGCATCTCGGTCTGCAACTGGCGCAGGATGTCGATGCCGTCGAGATGGCTGCCTTGCAGCCAGATGTCGAGGATCACGAGGTTCGGCTGGCGGGCCTGGATCGCTGCCAATGCCTCGCCGCTGTCGGCCGCCTCGCGCGTCGCGTAGCCCTCGTCGCGCAACACGCCGCCGATCAGCATCCGGATGTCGGCTTCGTCGTCTACGATCAGAATGTCATGCGCCATGGTCGACCGCACTCAGCTCCGCCGCCGCTTCGAGAGCGGCGGGGCGGCTCTCTGCATGGCTCTCGACGGCAAAAATCAAGCGCACGCGCGCGCCGCCCCCCTCGCGATCCGCCAGCGCCAACTCGCCGTGGTGATCTTCCATGATCTTCTTGACGATCGCGAGGCCCAAGCCGGTGCCCTTGGTGCGCGTCGTCACATAGGGCTCGGTCAGGCGCTCGCGCCCCTGGTGCGGCAAGCCTTTGCCGTTGTCCTCGACGGTGATCGCGATCTGCGGCAGGGCTTCGAGCGTGACCAGAATGCGGCCCGGCGGGTTGGCGCCGCTTTCGACGATTCGCGCCTCGATGGCCTCAATCGCGTTCTTGATCAGGTTGATCAGCGCCTGTCCGACAAGCCGGGCGTCGCAATGCACCGGCACCGGGCGCGCCGTCAGCCGGGCCTCGATCGCGATCTTCGGATGCGCGGTGCGTTCGAGAAACACCGCCTGCTCGACGATCGTCGCCAGGTCTTCCGGCCGCAATACCGGCGCCGGCATGCGCGCGAACGACGAGAACTCGTCGACCATGCGCCCGATATCCCCGACATGGCGGATGATCGTGTCGGTGCAGATCTGGAAGGTCTCCGCGTCCTTCTTGATCTCCTTCAGGTACTTGCGGCGCAGCCGCTCGGCCGAAAGCTGGATCGGGGTCAGCGGGTTCTTGATCTCGTGGGCGATGCGGCGCGCGATGTCAGCCCAGGCCGCCTTGCGCTGCGCCGACAACAATTCGGTGATGTCGTCGAACGTGACGACAAAGCCGCTGATCTCGCCGACATCGTGCTCGGCCGCGATGCGCACCAGCAAGGTGCGCATGCTCTTATGGCCGGCAATCTCGACCTGGCCCTGGGCCAGCCGTTCGGGGTGCAACGCCGCCTCCTGCAAGAGGCCGGCCATCTCTGGCGCGATGTCGGCCAAATCCTCGCCGAGCAGCGAGTCGAGATCGACGCCGAGCAGCGCCGAGGCCGAGCGGTTGGGCAGATGGATGCGGCCACTGCGGTCGAGGCCGATGACCCCGGCCGAGACCCCGGTCAACACCGTCTCGGTAAAGCGCCGCCGCTCGTCGAGCTGGCGGTTGGCCTCGACCAATTCGCGCTGCTGGCTCTGGATCTGGTTGGTCATGCGGTTGAAGGCGCGGCTCAGCGAGACCAGCTCGTCATGCTTCTCGCCTTCCGGCACCCGCGCCGACAGGTCGCCGGCGCGCACCCGCTCGGCGGCGCCGACCAGCCGGCTGATCGGATCGCCGAGCTGCGCCGCGAAATGGATGCCGATCGCCACCGCTGCGGCGAGAAACAGCATCGCCACGACGATATAGACCAGCGCGAAGGTGATCTGGAATTGCGAGCGGCGTCCTTCGAGCTGCTCGTATTGGGCCGCCGCGAGGTGGGTCTCGTCGCGATGCGCCAGGACGCGCGGCTCGATGAAACGCCCGACATAAAGATAGAGGTCGCTGAACTCGTCGAGCCGGACCAGCGCGCGCACCCGCTCGTCCTTGTCGTCGGTCATGATCACGACCTCGCCCTGCGAAGCGCGGCGCAAGGCGTCCTTGCTGACGTCCTCGAAACCGAGCGCGAAGACGAGGCCGGTGCGCGCCAGCATCGTGCCCTTGCGGTCGACCACGGCCGCCTCGGTCAGGCCGCGCGCCGCTGCCTGCGCGGTCAAGACTGGCCCCAGATATTCCGGGTTGAGCTGCAACGAGGGGGCGTAGCGGTTGAGATCGGTCGCCATCGCCAAGGCGTCGGCGCGGATCGCCTGCTGGTGCTCCTTGACGTAGGCGTCGGCCACCGCCACCGATTCGGAGATCGCGGTGCGCACCTTGTCGCTGAACCACGATTCGATGCCGTACGAGAAGAACAGGTAGGAAAAAACAGCGACGATGATCGTCGGCAATACCGCGATCAGCCCGAACAGCCCGACCAGGCGCACCTGCAACCGCGAGCCGGCCAGCCCGCGGCGGCGGCGCGCCCACACGACGACCAGCCGCTTCGCCACCAGCGTCGCCAATGCCAGCAGCAGCACCAGATCGAGATTGAGCAGGATCAGAACCGAGCTGGCGCCCGGTCCGAACGGCGGCGCACCGGTCAGCGCCAGATAGGTCGCGATGCCCGAGGCCAGGGCCGCAGCGGCGAGCGCGATCGCGATCTTGCGCCAGAGTCCGGCGCCGCCGGCCAGGACACGCAGCCGTCGCGCCAGGCTCATCGGCCTCGGCGAGCTGGCAATCGACAGCAGCCCCGGCAACCCCTCACTCCCCCGAAGCGCTGCACCGCACGCCCGACGCAGGCGCCGGCACGGCGTGCTATTTTAGGCCGCGCACCACCGGGATGTCCAATTCGCGGATTTTCTTGCGCAGCGTATTGCGGTTGAGGCCCAACAGGTGGGCGGCTTTGATCTGGTTGCCGCGGGTGGCGCCCAAGGTCGCCGCGATCAGCGGCCGCTCGATCTCGCGCAGCACCCGGTCGTAGAGGCCGGCCGCCGGCAGCGTGCCGCGATGCGCGGCGAAATAGTCCGCGATGTGGCGCTCGACGGCGGCGGCAAGGCCCTCGTTCCCCGACCCGTCGG
>DATEKP010000202.1:0-2535 GCA_035277405.1 Allostellaceae bacterium
GCCGAGGGTGCAGAAATCGCATCGCAGCGCCTATGGCGCCGCGTCTAGACCCCGGCGGCGATAAATGCGTAATGTGCCCCCGCTCGGATTTTCGGCACGCCGGATCTGACAGAGTTCGAACGACAGGAGAGAGATTATGGCGGAAATCAAAGGCGCCGACCTGCTGGCGAAAAGCCTGAAGGAACAGGGCGTCCAATACATGTTCGGCGTCGTCGGGTTCCCCGTCGGGCCGCTTGCCGAGGCTGCGCAGAAGGCTGGCCTGCCCTATATCGGCATGCGCAACGAGCAGACCGCCTCCTACGCGGCAGGCGCCGTCGGCTACATGACCGGGCGGCCGGGGTCGTGCATCGTCGTGACCGGCCCCGGCGTCGTCCACGGCCTCGCCGGCCTCGCCAACGCGCAGCAGAATTGCTGGCCGATGATCCTGATCGGCGGCGCGTCGGAGACCTACCGCAACGGCATGGGCGCGTTCCAGGAGGAGCGCCAGGTGCTGGCGGCGACCCCGGTTTCGAAGTGGGCGCATGCGATCGAGCACGTCAACCGCATCCCGTTTTATGTCGAGATGGCCTACCGGCAATCGACGTACGGGCGGCCCGGCGCCGCCTATCTCGACATCGCCGACGATCTGATCACCGGCTCGTGCGACGAGGACAAGGTCGTGCAGGTCGCGCGCTGCCCCGACCCGCCGCGCACCCAGGCGATGCCGATGGACATCGAGAAGGCGCTCGACGTGTTGCAATCGGCCGAGCGGCCGCTGGCGCTGATCGGCCAGGGGATGGGGTATTCGGGCGCCACCGAGGAGGTGCGCAAGTTTATGGAGCGGGCCCAGATCCCGTTTGTCCGCACCCCAAAGGGCAAGGGCATCATGCCGGACGACCATCCGCTGTCGGCCGGCGCCGCGCGCACGCTGGCCCTGCAGCAGGCCGACGTCGTCTTCCTGATGGGGGCGCGGTTCAACTGGATCCTGCATTTCGGCCAGGCGCCGCGCTACAACCCGAACGTGCGGGTGATCCAGCTCGACATCAATCCCGAGTCGATGCACCAGAACAAGCCGTCCGAGGTCTGCCTGTTGGGCGACGGCAAGGCGATCATGACGCAGCTCAACCAGGCCTTGGCCGGCCGCCAATGGTTCCACCCGCAGGGGTCGCCGTGGCGCGAGGCGATCGCCAAGAAATCGGCCGAGAACGCCGAGATGATCCGGCCGCAGGTCGAGGACGACGACGCGCCGGGCGGCTACTACCGGCTGTTCCGCGACATCCGGGAGTGGCTGCCGAAGGATGTCGTGCTGTGCAGCGAGGGGGCCGGCACGATGGATATCGGCGGGACCCAGATGCCGCTGCAAAACCCGCGCTCCTACCTCAACGCCGGCAGCTACGGCACGATGGGGGTCGGGCTCGGCCTCGTCGTCGCGTCCTGCGTCGTGCATCCCGACCGGCCGATCGTGCATGTCTCGGGCGACTCGGCGATCGGCTTCTCCGGCATGGAGATGGAGACGCTGTGCCGCTACAACATGCCGGCCAAGATCGTCGTCCTCAACAATGGCGGCATCGGCCCCGGCATGCCGGAAATCCCGTCGAACCCGATGCTCAACATGCGGCCCAACACGCTGATCTACGGCGCCCGCTACGACAAGATGATGGACGCCTTCGGCGGCAAGGGCTTCTACGTCGAGGACCCGAAGCACCTGCGCGGCGCGCTCGACGAGGCGATGAACTTCCCCGGCCCCGCCCTCGTCAACGTCAAGCTCAGCCAGGGCTCGCAGCGCAAGGCGCAGCAGTTCCGCTGGCACTCGTAGACCCGTGCTTCTCCCTCTCCCCGCGAGCGGGGAGAGGGCCGGAGTGAAGGGCAACGCGCAGAGGGCCGCCCGGCAACGGGCGGCCCTTTCCGTTTTCCCTGCCGGGGAAGTGGTCGAACTGCTGGCTCAGGCCACTTCTGCGCACTTTATCCGCTATGTCGCACCGCCGGCCTGGCGCAGGAAATCGAGCAGCAGCCGGGCGGCCGCGTCGGGCTGCTCCTGCTGCACCCAATGGCCGGCGCCGTCGAGCAGGTGAACGCCGGTCATGCGGGTGCAGGCGGTCTGCTGCATGTGCTCGACCGCGCCGGGGCGCTGGTAGACCCCCCAATCGCTGTTTCCGGAAATGAAGATCGCCGGCACGTCGATCGTGCGGCCGGAAAACAGCTGCAATTCGGCCTCGAACATCCCCGAGGTGCGCGAGCGGTACCAGTTGAGGCCGCCCTGAAAGCCGGTGCGCTCGTATTCGCGTGCGTACACGGCAAGCTCGCGGTCGGGCAGCCACCGGCAGGCGGCGATCTCGGCCGGCGACGGCATCTCCTTGGCGACCGCCGCCGGCATGTCGTCGGCGAGGTCCATGATGTAGTAGGTCGGCATCTTCGCCAGCTCCTCGGCACTCCAGGCGGCGAGGCGGTGCGGCTTGTTGTCCTTCCAGTCGGCGCTCTTGTGGTGGAAATAGGCCCGCAGGAAGTCGTGGACCCCTTGCCGGCAATGCCACATCTGCGCGTTGGCGGGGCGGGTCG
>DATEKP010000203.1:0-2869 GCA_035277405.1 Allostellaceae bacterium
GCCGCCATGCTCGCCATCAACACCGGCCGCCGCCCGACCCGGTCGCTGAGTCGGCCCCAGAGCGGCGCCGTCACCATCGAGGCCGCCGAATAGGTCGCGAACAGCATCGTCATCTCGATGGGCGAGGCGGCGAAGCGCTCGGCGTAATACGGCAGGAGCGGGATGACCAGTCCGAACCCGACCAGGTCGACGAAAACAATGAGGAAGAGGGTTGGCATCGAGGATTGTTGATATCGCGCCGCCGCCGCGCCGAACAAGGGCCGATCGCCGCAGCCGGGCCGCAAAGGACGAGGTTCCAGAGCTGCGGTAGCCGCAGCGCCGCCGTTCTTCGCCCGGAGCCGGCTCGGTCTGCTATGCTGCAAATCAGATCGCCCCTTGGCCGGCCTTGAGCCGGCCATCCACGTCTTTGTCGCGATATGCTTTTGCCGCCATTAAGACGTGGATGCCCGGGTCAAGCCCGGGCAAGGGGAATTCGATTAGACGGCAGGAGGACGGGGCAATGCGGCTCGGCAGGCTTGGGGTGTGGGCGGCGATGGACGCGATCAGCGCGGCCGAAGGGGCGGCTTTCGCGCAGCGAGTCGAGGGCTGGGGATACAGCGCGTTGTGGCTGCCGGAGAGCCGCGGCCGCGACGTCCTGGTGCATTCGTCGTGGCTGCTCGCCAACACCGAATCCCTGATCGTCGCACCCGGCATCGCCAACATCTACGCGCGCGACGCGATGGCGATGGCGAACGGCCAGCGCGCGCTGTGCGAGCAGTCGGGCGGGCGTTTCCTGCTCGGCATCGGCGTGTCGCACGTGCCGTCCGTCGAGGGCGTGCGCGGCCACACCTACGGTCGCCCGGTCGCGACGATGCGCGCCTATCTCGACGCCATGAAGGCAGCGCCCTATGGCGCGCCGGCGCCGGCCGAAAAGCCGCTGACGATCCTTGCCGCCTTGGGGCCGCGCATGCTGGCGCTGTCGGCGAGCCACGCCGACGGCGCCCATCCCTACAACGTCAACCCCGAGCACACGGCAGAGGCGCGCCGTATCCTCGGTCCCAGCAAACTGCTGTGCCCCGAGGTCTGGGTGCTGCTCGAAACCGATGCTGCGAAGGCGCGCGCGCTCGGCCGCCGGACGCTCGCCCATTACATCCAGCTCGACAATTACGCCAACAACTGGCGCCGCCTCGGCTTCGGCGACGCCGATCTGGCCGGCGGCGGCTCCGACCGCTTGATCGACGCCAATGTCGCGTGGGGCGACGAGGCGGCGATCCGCCACCGCATCCAGCAGCATTGGGATGCCGGCGCCGACCATGTCTGCATCCAATCGATCAACCCCGACGGGTCGCGCCGCCCTGACGAGGATGTGCTGGCGCTCTTGGCGCCCGGCCGATAACAACCAATGAAATCCCTCTCCCCCGCCGGGGGAGAGGGTCAGGGTGAGGGGCAACTGCCGGCCCGCGCAATTGCCCTCACCCACCGCTCGCTAGCGCGAGCGGTCCCCCCTCTCCCGCGGTGCGGGAGAGGGTTAGGACTGCCTGCCTTGACGCGCCGCGGCGGGGGACCGACATTGTGCGGGCCGTGTTCGGGGCACGACCGCCCGGCTTTCGGCCTGGGCGCAGCCAGCAAGAAGCAAGGTCCCTGAGCGATGTATTCCGAAACGACACGGGCGATAAAGGTCACGGTCAAGCCGTTCTACCTCGAGCAGCACTCCTCGCCCGACGACAACCAATATGTCTGGGCCTATCACATCAAGATCGAGAATTGCGGCGGCGAGACCGTGCAGTTGCGCAACCGCCACTGGCGCATCACCGACAGCCAGGGCCGTCTGCAGGAGGTGCGCGGTCCCGGCGTGGTCGGCGAGCAGCCGGTGCTGGGTCCCGGCGAGAGCTTCGAGTACACCAGCAGCTGCCCGCTCTCGACCCCGTCCGGCTTCATGGTCGGCGATTACGAGATGGAGACCGGCGGCGGCGAGAACTTCCTGGTGCGGGTCCCCGCGTTTTCTCTCGATCTTCCGCACGCGATGCAGGGCGCCAGCGACGAGCGCCGGCCATCCCGCCTGCATTAGCCCCCACAAGCCGTCGAGCGGCGCCTCGCGCGCCCCGCTCGCGAGAAAGCGAGAATCATGTCAGTTGCAGAACCCTTGCCGCGTCCCTCCGTGCGCAAACTGCGCGGCAAGGCGCCGATCAGCGTGCGCCGCCCGTCGCGCGAGGAGGCGCTCGAAGCCGTGCGCACGCTGATCCGCTGGGCCGGCGACGATCCCGAGCGGGAGGGTCTCGTCGGCACCCCCGACCGCGTCGTGCGCGCGTACGGCGAATATTTCGGCGGCTACGAGGAGGACCCGGTGGCGCTGTTGCAGCGCACCTTCGAGGAGACCGACGGCTATGACGAGATCGTCATGCTGAAGGACATCCGCTTCGAATCGCACTGCGAGCACCACATCGCGCCAATCATCGGCCAGGTCCATATCGCCTATCTGCCGAACAACCGCGTGGTCGGCATCTCGAAACTGGCGCGGCTCGTCGAGGTCTATGCCAAGCGGCTGCAGATCCAGGAGAAGATGACGGCGCAGATCGCCAACACGCTTGACGAGGTGTTGCAGCCGAAGGGTGTCGCCGTCGTCATCGAGGCGGCCCACCAGTGCATGACGACGCGCGGCGTGCACAAGCCCGGCGTCAACATGGTGACGAGCCGCATGCTCGGGGTGTTCCGCAGCGACCCGACGACGCGGCGCGAAGTGCTGTCGATGATCGGCACGCCGCATGGCGGCAGCGGTGAGCACGTCTGAGGGGAATGCCCCTCACCCCCGTATCAAGTCCGGGGCAGGCTCTGTCCTTCTCCCCGTCGGGACGGGGAGAGGGAACGCAGCGGCACCAATTCTCCCTCTCCC
>DATEKP010000204.1:0-5814 GCA_035277405.1 Allostellaceae bacterium
TGGCTCGAACGGTTGCATCGTCTGGAACGGCAGGCTCTGCAGCGGCAGCCTGTTCGCCGAAAGCGGAGGCCGGTTCGGCAAAGCTTTCGGGAGCGCGACGGGGATCCATCTGCGAGGGCTTGGAGTTGCGCCGGACTCGCCGCCGGCGTCGCGGTGCTGCGCGCGGCGTTGCGCAACGTGCCGGCGAGCCCCGGCGTCTACCGCATGCTCGACCGGAAGGGCGACGCGGTCTATGTCGGCAAGGCGCGCAATCTGAAGAGCCGGGTGCAGAACTACACCCACCCGGCCGGGCTGTCGAACCGGCTGCGCCGCATGGTGGCGGAGACCGCGAGCTTCGAGATCGTCGTGACGGCGACCGAGGCCGAGGCGCTCTTGCTCGAATGCAACCTGATCAAGCGGCTGATGCCGCGCTACAACGTGCTGTTGCGCGACGACAAGTCGTTCCCGTTCATCCACCTGACCGCCGGCCACGCCTTCCCGCAGCTGACCAAGTTTCGCGGCGCGCGCGACAAGCCGGGCGCCTATTTCGGGCCGTTCGCCTCGGCCGGCGCCGTCAACCGCACGCTGATCGCCCTCCAGAAGGCATTTCTGCTGCGCTCGTGCAGCGACAACGTGTTCGCCAACCGCACCCGGCCGTGCCTGCTCTTCCAAATCAAGCGATGCAGCGCGCCCTGCGTCGGCCGCATCGCCGGCCCCGATTACGCGCGGCTGCTCGACCAGGCGCAGCTCTTCCTCTCGGGACGCAGCCAGGACATCCAGCAGCGCCTCGCGGCCGAGATGGACAAAGCCTCGGGCGCGCTCGATTTCGAGGCGGCGGCGCTGATCCGCGACCGCATCCGTGCCTTGTCATTGGTGCAGGGGCATCAGGATATCCATGTCGGCGGCATCGTCGATGCCGATGTCATCGCGGCGCATCAGGCCGGCGGCCACACCTGTGTGCAGGTGTTTTTTTTCCGCGGCGGCCATAACTGGGGCAACCGCGCCTATTTCCCGAGCCATGACCGGCAGCTCGGGATCGAGGACGTGCTGACCGCGTTTGTCGGCCAGTTCTACGACAACCGACCGAAGCCGCCGTTGATCCTGCTCAGCCATGCGCTCGTCGATCAGGCGCTGGTCGCCGAGGCTCTGTCGCTCAACGGCGGCCGCGTCACGCTGGCAGTGCCGCAGCGCGGCGACAAGAAGCGATTGGTCGAGCGCATCGCCGCGGCGGCGCGCGAGGCGCTGGGGCGTCGCCTCGCCGAGAGCGCAACGCAGCGCCAGCTGCTCGACGGGGTCGCCGCGGCGTTCGGGCTGGAGGGGCCGATCGGCCGCATCGAAGTCTATGACAACAGCCATATCCAGGGCAGCTACGCGGTCGGCGCGATGATCGTCGCCGGCCCCGACGGGCTGATCAAGAACGCCTACCGGAAATTCAACATCCGCGGACTGAGGGCCACCCCGTCAACGGCTCTTGCCCTCTCCGCCCTTCAGGGCGGAGAGGGAGGGGACCCGCCGCGGAGCGGAGGGGAGGGTGAGGTGGGTATCCGCGAGCGCTCTGGAATCCCCCACCTCACCCTGCCCTCTCCGCCCCCGGGGGCGGAGAGGGAGACGCAGGCGGGCGGCGACGATTACGCGATGATGCGCGAGGTGTTCCGCCGGCGCTTCGGGCGTGCGCTGAAGGAGGACCCCGAGCGCGCGCAGGGACAATGGCCCGACCTCGTGCTGATCGACGGCGGCCAGGGCCAGCTTACGGTGGCGCTGGAGGTGTTCGGCGAGCTCGGCATCGAGGATGTCGCGATCGTGTCGATCGCCAAGGGTCCCGACCGGAATGCCGGGCGCGAGCGGTTTTTCGTGCCGGGACGGCCGGCCTTCTCATTGGAGCCGCGCGACCCGGTGCTGTATTTCCTGCAGCGCCTGCGCGACGAGGCGCACCGCTTCGCGATCGGCGTGCATCGCGCCAAGCGCGCCAAGGCGATCGGTGCCTCGCCGCTCGACGAGATCCCCGGGATCGGCGCCAAGCGCAAGCACGCCCTCCTGCACCATTTCGGCTCGGCCCGCGCCGTGGCACGCGCCGGCCTCGCCGAGATCGAGCGGGTCGGCGGCATCAGCCGCGCGATCGCGAAAAAGATTTATCAGCACTTTCACCCCGATGGGTAAGATGCGCATCGCATTATTGCGACGCCCGCTCCGCTGGAGAGACGCGTGCCGTTGAGCCTGCCCAACCTGTTGACTATCTCCCGCATCCTGGCGATCCCGCTGGTCGTCGCGACATTCTACGTGCACGGCGATTACGCGCGTTGGTTCGCGTGCGCGCTGTTCTCGGCCGCGGGGGTCACCGACTGGCTCGACGGCCACATGGCGCGGCGCTGGTCGCAGCAATCCGATCTCGGCCGGTTTCTCGACCCGATCGCCGACAAGCTTCTGGTGGCCGCGACGCTGCTGATGCTGACCGCGACGGATCGGCTGTCGGCCGCGGCGGTGTTGCCGGCGCTGGTCATCCTGTGCCGCGAAATCCTGGTCTCCGGGCTGCGCGAATACCTGGCAGCGTTGCGCGTCGGCATGCCGGTTTCGCGGCTGGCGAAATGGAAGACCGCGATCCAGATGGTGGCGATCGGCTTTCTGCTGATCGGCGACGCCGGGCCGGCGGTCTTGCCGGTCGCCGGCATCGGCGAATTCCTGCTATGGGTCGCGGCGCTGCTGACGCTGGTGACCGGCTACGATTATCTGCGCGCCGGTCTCGCGCACATGTCGCGCGCCGCGCCGCCGCGCCACGGCAAGCCGCAGCACCTCGCGTGAGCCGCGATGGAAGACGAAGGCTTCGTCGACGACGATTTCCTCGCCGAGACGGCGTGGGAATATGTCGGCGTGCACGGCCGCGCCGGTCTCGTCCTCCTGGACCGGCTCGTCGGCAGCGCCGAGAAAGCCGGCGACCCGGTATCGGCCGAGACATGGCGGGCCGTCCGCGAGATGGCCGAAGCCATCCTGTCGCGCTACGAGGCGGCGGCGAGCCGCGATGGCATTTGACGCCACGGTTGCCGCGCGCTCCATGCGTGCCTAGCTGAAAGCGATGCGCATCGTCGGACTCGCGGGGTGGAGCGGCAGCGGCAAGACGACGCTGCTGAGCGGCCTGATCCCGGAGCTGGTGGCGCGGGGTCTTACTGTGTCGACGATCAAGCACGCGCATCATTCCTTCGACATCGATCAGCCGGGCAAGGATTCGTGGCGCCACCGCGCGGCCGGCGCCAGCGAGGTCATGGTCGCCTCGGCCCGGCGTTGGGCGTTGATGCGCGAATTGCACGAGGAAGCCGAACCCACGCTCGACGAACTGGTCGCGCGCATGCGCCCGGTCGATCTGCTGCTGGTCGAGGGGTTCAAGCGGCACCCCCATCCGAAGGTCGAGGTGCACCGCCCGGCGCTCGGCAAGCCGCTCCTCTATCCGGACGATCCGCACATCGTCGCGATCGCCGCCGACCAGCCGTTGGCGGCGCCATTGCCGCTATTACCGCTCGGGGATCCCACCGCGGTCGCCCGCTTCATCCTCGAAGAACTCGAGGTGGCGCCATGGCGCAATTGAGCGACGATTGCTTCGCGTTCGGCGGCGCGCTGCTCGGCGTCGATGCGGCGCTCGCGCTGATCGCGGAGCGCATCGCGCCGGTGGTCGAGCCGGAGGACGTGCCGCTCGCCCAGGCCGCCGGCCGGGTCCTGGCGCGCGACCTGGTCGCTGCGATCGATGTGCCGCCGCACGCCAACAGCGCCGTCGATGGCTTCGCGTTCCATCATGCCGACCTGGCCGCGGATGGCGAAACCGTATTGCCGGTCGGCGGACGCGCCGCCGCCGGCCACCCGCTTGGCCGCCCGGCGCGCCGCGGCGAGGCGATCCGCATCTTCACCGGCGCGTCGATGCCCGACGGCGCCGATACAGTCATGATGCAGGAGGATAGCCTCGTCGAGGGCGGCTCGGTGCGGCTGCGGCCCGGCATCCGGAAAGGGGCCAACCGCCGCCACGCCGGCGAGGACGTCGCCGCCGGCAGCGTCGCCCTCGTTGCCGGGCGCCGGCTGAAGCCGGCCGATCTCGGCCTCGCCGCCGCGCTCGGCAGTACCGAATTGCCGGTGTTCCAGCCATTGCGCGCCGCATTGCTGTCGACCGGCGACGAAGTGGGCGACCCCGGCGCGTCCCTGCCGCCGGGCGCGATCTACGACGCCAACCGCCACATGCTGGCCGCCTTGCTGCGGGCGCAGGGCTGCGTTGTCAGCGATCTCGGCATCTGCGCCGACCGCGCCGCCGCGCTCGCCGGCACACTGGCGGAGGCCGCCGCCGGGCACGACGTGATCGTGACCTCGGGTGGCGTCTCGACCGGCGAGGAGGATCATGTCCGCACCGCGATTGAGACACTCGGGCGGCTCGATTTCTGGCGGCTGGCGATCAAGCCGGGCCGGCCGGTCGCGCTCGGGCAAGTGAAAGGCGTGCCGCTGATCGGTCTGCCGGGCAATCCCGTGGCGGCGGCGCTGACCTTCGCGATCCTAGCCCGGCCGCTTTTGGCGCGGCTTGGCGGCGCGGCGATCACGCAGCCGCTGACCTTCCCGGTCGCTGCCGGCTTTGCCTATCGCAAAAAGCCGGGTCGCCGCGAATACCTGCGCGCCAGCCTCGCGCGCGAGGATGGCCGCGCCATCGCCCGCCGCTATGCGAAGGACGGTGCCGGCATCCTGTCGTCGATCGTGCAGTCCGACGGCTTCGCGATCCTCGACGAGAGCATGGCGGACATCGCGCCCGGCACGACGATCGAGTTCCTGCCGTTCTCCGAGGTGTTCGGATGATGGCGCCAAATTCGCTCCTCTACTTCCTCTCCGCCGCTGGGGGCGGAGAGGGTGGGGGTGAGGTGGGGGATCCCAGAGGCGCCGGCCGATACCCACCTCACCCTCCCAGCGCTGCGCGCTGGGCCCCTCCCTCTCCCCCCTAAAGGGCGGAGAGGGGATTATCGAGGACCGCCGTGAAGCTGTTGTATTTCGCGTGGCTGCGGGCACGAATCGGGCATGCCGAGGAGGACTTGGCATTGCCGGAGGGGGTGCGCGACGTGGCCGGTCTGCTGCGCTGGCTAGAGGCGCGCGGCGGCGGCTACGCCGAGGCGTTGCGCGAATTGTCGCTGGTGCGAGTCGCGGTCAACCAGGACTATGTCGCCCTAGACCACCCGGTGCGCGACGGCGACGAGGTGGCGCTGTTCCCGCCGGTGACGGGGGGGTAAGCGATGATCGGGGTACCCAAATCCCGTCATCCCCGGCCTTGTGCCGGGTATCCACGTAGATGGCCGGTACAAGCCCGGCCATGACGAGAAGAAGAGGCAGTGCCGGGCGATGATCCGGGTGCAGCGCGAGGATTTCGACATCGGCCGGGAGATCGAGCGGCTGACCGCCGGCGACCGGGCGATCGGCGGCGTCGCGAGTTTTGTCGGGCTGGTGCGCGATATGGGCGGAGCCGACCAGGTGTCGGCGCTGACGCTCGAACACTATCCCGGCATGACCGAGAAGAAGTTGGCCGAGATCGAGGCCGAGGCCAACCGGCGCTGGCCGCTCGCCGCCTCGCTGATCATCCACCGCTACGGCAGGCTCGAACCGGGCGACCGCATCGTCCTGGTGGCGACCGCCTCGCCGCATCGCGAAGCGGCGCTCGCCGCCTGTCATTTCCTGATCGATTGGCTGAAGACCGACGCGCCGTTCTGGAAGAGCGAGGAGACGCCCGGGGGCGAGCGCTGGGTGGCCGCCCGCGCCGAGGACGACGACGCCACCCGCCGCTGGCGCGGCGAAGATTGATGCACTTCACCAAGGTGACGTCCCGGCGAA
>DATEKP010000205.1:0-3466 GCA_035277405.1 Allostellaceae bacterium
TGTCGATGAATTCTCGAAGAAATTGGAGAGCCTTGGCGCCCGACACTACATCGACCAGGGCCACGGCGGGCATCAGGCCGGCTATTTCGAGAAGAAATTCTATGGCCCCGAGGGCGTGCTGTTCGACATCGCCGAGCACGGCTGGGCCGGCTCCGAGCCACTGCCCGCGCCGGTCAAAGCCGCGGCCGAATAGCTCATCATCGTTGTTCCCGCGGAAGCGGGAACCCAGGGGCGACAGCCGCGTCGCTTGCCCCTGGACCCCCGCTTGCGCGGGGGCGACGACCCTCTCGAAGGAGTGGAATCATGGCCAAATTGCGCCACCTCGCCATCGCCTGCAAGGACCCCGACGCGATGGCCGAGTTCTATATCAAGGCGTTCGATTTCAAGAACGTCCGCACCAGCGACGGGCCGCTCGCCTATGGCCATCATTTGAGCGACGGCACGATCGACCTCGCGATCCTGCGCTTCAAGACCGACCAGATCGGCAAGGGCATGGATTACACCGGGCTGCACCATTTCGGCATCCTCGTCGACGACATCGATGCGGCTACGGCGCAGGTCGGGCGGCACGGCGGCCGGCATTACATGGACCAGGCCGATCCCGGCCGCACCGGTGGGTTCGAAGTGAAGATGTACGGCCCCGAGGGCGTGCTGTTCGACATCGCCGAGCACCCGTGGACCGGCAGCGAGCCATTGCCGGCCGAGGAGAAGGCCGCGGCCGAGTAAGTGTGCCCTCTCCGCCCTTCAGGGCGGAGAGGGAGCAGGATGTCGCCGCGATGAGCAACCGCGAGGCGGCGCCGGCCGTTTGCCGGACGCGGCTCGCGTCGCCGGCACTGTTGCCGGGCGCGCGTTCGCGTTGCGAGGCAACCGACCGGGACCGGTTCGATGGCAGAGTTCAATGCGCTGATCGGCGAGGGCACGCAGCACCTTGCCTGGTGGCAGATGAGCATCCGCGGCGCGCTGATCCTGCTGTACGGGCTGATCCTGATCCGCTGCCTCGGCCGCCGTGCCTTCGGGCAGCAAAGCCCGCTCGATATCGTGCTCGCCATCGTCATCGGCTCGAGCCTCAGCCGCACCGTGACCGGCAACGCGCCGTTCCTGCCGACCCTGGCGGCGATGGCAATCATGACCGGCCTGTTCTGGCTCCTCGAACACCTGGCCGCCCGTTCGCATGCGTTCAGTTGGCTCGTCAAAGGCGGCCCGATCGTCCTTGCGCACGACGGCGAACTTGACCACAGGACGATGCGGCGCGCCGGCGTCAGCCGCGGCGACATCGAGGAGGCTGCCCGAATTCGCGGGGTAGGCTGGGAAAAGCTTCAGGAGGCCGTGCTCGAACGCAACGGCAAGATCAGCGCCCTGCCCCGCTCGCAGTGAGCGGCCGGTCGAGCAGCGACAGCGCCGCGCCATCCGCCGTTGGCAGTTGCTCGAAGCTGCATTGCCGCGGCGCCTTGTCGGGACGCCAGCGGATGAATGTCGTGCCGTGGCGGAAACGGCCGTCGCTGACCTGGTCGTAGCGCACCTCGGCGACCAATACCGGAGCGAGCGGCTGCCATTCGCCGGAGCGTTGCGTGCTCCAGCGGCTCGGGCCGCCCGGCGCGCGGCCGGTGACGCCGGGCGGCGCGACCAGCCCTTCGAGGCGGCGGGCGAGGTCGGGCTTGTCGCGCGCCGCGATGGTCGCGGTGAAGCCGACATGGTGCAGCAGCCCATCTTTGTCGTACAAGCCGAGCAGCAACGAGCCGACGAGCGTGCTGCCTTGGCCGTAACGGAAACCGCCGACGACGCAATCGGCGGTGCGGCGCAGCTTGTATTTCTGCATACCGTCGCGGCTGCCAGCGAGATAGGGCAGATCGGCGCGCTTGGCGACGGTGCCGTCAATGTCGCCGGCGAAATCGTCGAGCCAACGGAGCGCCGCGGCACGATCGGCGGTGTCCGGCGACAAGCCGACCGCCGATTGTGACCCCAGTCTAGCGAAGAAGCGCTCGAGCGCGGCGCGGCGCTCGGCGAACGGTTTCTCGAGCAGCGATGTCGCCGCCACGGCCAATAGATCGAAGGCGATGTAGGTCGCCGGGTGCTCGGCCGCCAGTTTGCGGACGCGGCTCGCCGCCGGATGCAGGCGCAATTGCAAGGCCTCGAACGACAGGCGGCGCGCGACCGGGATCACGATCTCGCCGTCGAGCGCGAACGAGCGCCCCGGCAGCCCCAGCAGCGCAGCGGCGACGTCGGGAAAATAGCGGCCGAGATCCTGCCCCGATTTCGAGCGCAGCGCGATCTCGTCGCCGTCGCGGAACGCGAGGCAGCGGAAGCCGTCCCATTTCGGCTCGTAACGCCAGTGTGGCCCTGACGGCAGTTCCTCGACCGGGCGGGCCTCCATCGGCGGGGTGGTCGGATCGAGCGGCAGCGCCATGCCGAGCCAACGCGCCGGCGGCGCGGCCGTTCGCGGTGGCGGAACGGCGCCCTTGGCGCTATCGTTGGGCAGACAGGATATGGCTTAAGGAGCCGCAGATGGCAGCCCCCGCGCGACCCTATTGGACGGGGTTCTTGAAGCTGTCGCTGGTGACGATCGCGGTGCGCCTCTACACCGCGGCCAGCGAGCGCGAGCGCATCCGCTTTCACCAGATCCACGAGCCGTCGGGCGAGCGCGTGCGGCAGCAGCTGGTGGTGCCCGGCATCGGGCCGGTCGAGCGCGAGGACATCGTCAAGGGCTACGAGTACGAGAAGGGGCGCTACGTCACGGTCGATCCCGACGATCTGAAGCGGCTGCGCCTCGAAACGACGGACACGATCGACATCGTCGAGTTCGTCGACGAGATCGACCCGATCTACTTCGACTCGCCCTATTACCTGGTGCCGGACGGCAGCGTCGCCGAGGAGGGCTACCGGGTGATCCGCGAGGCATTGGACCAGAGCGGCAAGATCGCGGTCGGGCAGCTCGTCATCAACGGGCACGAGCGGGTCATCGCGATTCGCCCGCTCGGCACCGGGCTGCTCGGCAATGCGCTGCGCTATGACGACGAGATCCGCAAGCCGGAGGATTATTTCCGCACGATCGCGGCAGATGCGGTGGACGAAGACCAGCTGGCGATCATGGAGCAGATCATCGCCCGCAAGACGCGGCCGTTCGACGCCGGCCGCTTTGTCGATCACTACCAGGCGGCAGTGCGCGAACTGATCGATGAGAAATTGCAGGGCAAGATGCCGCCGCAGGCGCCGGAACGGCGGCCGGCTCAGGTCATCAATCTGATGGACGCGCTGAAGCGCAGCCTCGCCGAGGAGGAGGGGGGAAGCCCCGCCCCGGCTCACCGCGCGAGCACGCGAGCGACGGCGGCAGCGGCGCCGCGTGAGGAGCGTCCGGCAAAGGAGGCCCCGCGCCGCCGCAAAGAGGCTGCGCCGAGCAACCAGCGCAGCCTGCTGCTGCCGGTCGACGGCGGCCGCAGCAAGGCTCCGCGCACCGCCGCCGAGCGCGCCG
>DATEKP010000206.1:0-3710 GCA_035277405.1 Allostellaceae bacterium
ATAACGCCTCCTACCGCTTCGATTTTCGCGACTAGGGTTCTCCCTCTCCCCGCTCGCGGGGAGAGGGTTGGGGTGAGGGGCATTTGCCGACGCAGACGCCTGAATGCCCTCACCCGGCGGTCGCTTGCGCGACCGCCACCCTCTCCCGCACTGCGGGAGAGGGGCTTTCGCGGAATGGCGCCGGGGCGGGCGCTCGGGCATAGTGGCGGCGATGCGAAGCGCGGTTGCGATCGACCGGGACCTCGTGCTCGTCGGCGGCGGGCATGCCCATGTGCATGTGTTGAAGCGCTTCGGCATGCGCCCCGAACCCGGGGTACGGCTGACGCTGATCGCGCGCGATCTCGAAACGCCGTATTCCGGCATGCTGCCGGGCTATGTCGCCGGGCATTACCGCTTTGCCGAGTGCCATATCGACCTGGTGCGGCTGGCGCGGTTCGCCGGCGCGCGGCTGATCGAGGACGAGGCCGTAGGCCTCGACCGCACCGCGCGGCGCGTGTTGTGCCGCGGTCATCCGCCGATCCGCTACGACTTCGTCTCGCTCGATATCGGCTCGACGCCGCGGCTCGACGATGTGCCGGGCGCCGCCGAGCACACGACGCCGGTCAAGCCGATCGCCCAGTTCGCGGCGCGCTGGGAAGCGCTGCTCGACCGCGCGCGGGCCGAGGGTCGGATGCGGCTGGCGATTGTCGGCGGCGGCGCCGGCGGCGTCGAACTGGCGCTGTCGGCGCAGCATCGGCTGCACCGGCTGCTCGGCAAACCGCCACAGGTCACGCTCGTCACCCGCGAGGCGCTGTTGCCGTCGCACAATGCCGCGGTGCGCCGCCGTTTCGCGCGGCTGCTCGATGAACGCGGCATTCGCGCCGTCACCGGCAACCCGATCGTGCGCGTCGAGCCGGGCCGGCTCGTCGCCGCCGACGGCGCCGCGGTCGAATTCGACGAAGCCTTGTGGGTCACCGAGGCGGCCGGGGCGCCGTGGCTCGCCGCGACCGGGCTGCCGCTCGATGAGCGCGGGTTCGTCGTGATCGACGAATGCCTGCGCTCGCCGGCCGACCCCGCCGTGTTCGCCGCCGGCGACATCGCGACGATGCCGGCGCACCCGCGCGACAAGGCCGGCGTCTACGCCGTGCGCGCCGGGCCGCCGCTCGCCCTCAATCTGCGCCGTGCGCTGGCCGGCCGCGCGCTGCGCCGTGCCGTGCCGCAAAAGCGCGCGCTGGCGCTGATCGGCACCGGTGACGGCCGCGCCATTGCCTCGCGCGGGCCATTCGCCGCCGCCGGCAGATCGCTGTGGCGGCTCAAGGACTGGATCGACCGGCGCTGGATGCGGCGCTACACCGACTTGCCCGAGATGGTGGCAGAGGACGACGCGGCCGAGATGCGCTGTGGCGGCTGCGCCGCCAAGGTGCCGGCCGCGGTGCTGGCGCGTACCGTCGCGCGGCTCGACGCGGCGGCCAGCGACGCGGTGGCGATCGGGCTGCGCCGCCCTGATGATGCGGCATTGCTGTCGTTCGCCGGCGCGCCGCCCTTGTTGCAGACCGTCGATTTCTTCCGCGCGATGGTTAGCGACCCCTATCTGTTCGGGCGCATCGCCGCCAACCACGCGCTCGGCGACATCTACGCGATGGGTGGCGTGCCGGAAACCGCGCTGGCGATCGCGACGGTGCCCGCCGCCCGCCCGGCGGTCATGGAAGAAGACCTTTTTCACATGCTGAAAGGCGGCACCGAGGTGCTCGAAGCTGCCGGCGCCGCGCTGGTCGGCGGTCACAGCGCCGAGGGCGCCGAATTGGCGCTCGGCTTCGCGGTGACCGGGCGCACCCGGCCGGGGCAGCTGCTGCGCAAAGGCGGCCTCAGGCCGGGCGACCGGCTGATCCTGACCAAGCCGCTCGGCACCGGCGTGATCCTCGCCGCCGAGATGCGCGGCCGCGCCGGTGCACGTGCAGTGCGCGCGGCGGTATCCGCGATGCTGCAGCCGGCCGCCGCGTCCTCTTCCTGCCTGGTGGCGCATGGCGCCACCGCCTGCACCGACGTGACCGGGTTCGGCCTCATCGGCCACCTGATCGAGATGCTGACCGCATCCGACACGCCGGGAGAGGCGATCGGAGCGCGTCTCGAGCCGGCGGCGATCCCGGCGCTGGACGGGGCGCTGGCGCTGCTCGCAGAGGGGCTGACCAGCTCGTTGCACGGCGGCAATTTGGCGGCGCTGGCAGCGCTGCGGCCCGGCGCGGCGGAAGGCGCCCCGGCTCTGACCGCGCTGCTGATCGACCCGCAGACGGCGGGTGGACTGCTCGCCGGCGTGCCGGCCGAACGGGCCGCGCCGTGCCTTGCCGAATTGCGGCGGCTCGGCTACCGCGCCGCCGAGATCGGGGTCGTCGTCGCGCGAGCGGGCGGCGATCCGCACGTCGCGCTCGATCACGGTTGCCTCGATGCGCCCGAGATCGCCCTGGCCGCGGCCGCGGGGCAATGAGCGAACCGGCGCGCGATATCAGGGCGGCACTGCCGTCGGTCGATCGGGTAGTGCGCGATCGGCAGGCCGCGGCGCTGATCGAGCGGCACGGCCGTCCGGCGGTCCTCGACATCGTCCGCCAGATCATCGCGGCAAATCGCAGCGCCGGCGAAGTGGTGCCCGCCGAGGGCGTTCTCGCGCTGGCGGCGAATATGTTAGCCGAAAGAGCGCGGCCGTCGCAGCGCCGCGTCTTCAACCTGACCGGCACCGTGCTGCACACCAATCTCGGCCGCGCGCCATTGCCGGAAGAGGCGATTGAGGCCGCCGCCGCGGCGATGCGCGCGCCGACGACGCTGGAATACGATCTCGCCAGCGGCCGGCGCGGCGAGCGCGATGACCATGTCGCCCACTGGCTCACGCGGCTGACCGGCGCCGAGGCGGCGCTCGCGGTCAACAACAATGCCGGCGCCTTGCTGCTCGCGCTGAATGCGCTGGCCGACGGGCGCGAGGCGATCGTCTCGCGCGGCGAGCTCATAGAGATCGGCGGCTCGTTCCGTCTGCCCGACATCATGCAGCGCGCCGGCGCAAAGCTGCGCGAAGTCGGCACGACGAACCGCACGCATCTCAAAGACTTCGCCGATGCGATTGGCCCCGACACCGGGCTGATCCTCAAGGTGCACACCAGCAATTACGAAATCCGCGGCTTTACCGCCGCGGTGCCGGCCGCCCGCCTCGCGGAGTTGGCGCGCCAGCATGGGGTGCCGTTCGTCGAGGACCTCGGCAGCGGCACCTTGGTCGATCTCGACCGCTGGAGCCTGCCGCACGAGCCGACCGTCGCCGAGGCGCTGAAAGCCGGCGCCGACCTCGTCACGTTCAGCGGCGACAAGCTGCTCGGCGGGCCGCAGGCCGGCCTTGTCGTCGGCCGCGCAGACCTGGTCGCCCGGCTCGCCCGCAACCCGCTGAAACGTGCCCTGCGCCTCGACAAAATCCGCCTGGCGGCACTGGAGGCGGTGCTGCGTCTCTACGCCGACCCCGACCGGCTCACCGCGCGCCTGCCGACGCTGCGGCTTTTGAGCCGGCCAGCGGACGACATTGCCGCCCAGGCGCAGCGCATCCTGCCCGCCGTTGCGACGGCATTTGATGGGGCCGCGACGGCGACGATTGTCGAGACCCGAAGCCAGATCGGCAGCGGCGCCCTGCCGCTGTCGCTGTTGCCAAGCGCCGGGCTGGCGCTGGCGCCGCTCGCCGCATCCGGTAACGCCGTCGAGGC
>DATEKP010000207.1:0-8512 GCA_035277405.1 Allostellaceae bacterium
CACCATGGCGATGCCGAGCGGCCTTCGGAGCTCCGAGCCGAACCCGCTGCCGAGCGCCAGCGGCACGCCGGCGAGCAGCGCGGTCATCGTCGTCATCAGGATCGGCCGGAAGCGCAGCAGGCAGGCCTCGAAGATCGCGTCGCGCGGCGACTTGCCCTCATGGCGTTCGGCGTCGAGCGCGAAGTCGATCATCATGATCGCGTTCTTCTTCACGATGCCGATCAACAGGATGATGCCGATGATCGCGATGATGTCGATGTCGTTGCCGGTCGCCAAGAGCGCGAGCAGCGCACCGACCCCGGCCGACGGCAGCGTGGAGAGGATCGTCACCGGGTGGATGTAGCTCTCGTACAGCACGCCGAGCACGATGTACATCGTGACGATCGCGGCCAGGATCAGCAGCAGCGTGTTGGTGAGCGACGCCTGGAACGCCAGCGCCGCGCCCTGGAAGCGGGTGATCATGCTGGCCGGCAGGCCGATTTCGGCCTCGGCCTGGCGCACCGCATCGACCGCATCGCCGAGCGAGGCGCCGGGCGCCAGGTTGAACGAGATCATCGCCGCCGGGAACTGGCCGATATGGGTAACGGCCATCGGCGCCGTCTCTTCCTTGACCTGGGCGATCGCCGACAACGGCACCTGGCCGTTGGCCGCGGTCGATGACGGCAGGTAGATGGCGCCGAGCGAGGACAGCGAGCGCTGCATCGCCGGATCGGCTTCGAGGATCACGCGGTACTGGTTCGACTGCGTGAACACGGTCGAGACGATGCGCTGCCCGAAGGCGTCGTAGAGCGCGTTGTCGACGGTCGCCGGCGTGATGCCGAAGCGGCTCGCCGTGGCGCGGTCGATCAGCACATAGGCGGACAGGCCGTTCTCGCTGTAGCTGGTGGTGACGTCTTCCAGCTGCGGCACCTGCTGCAGCCGCTGCAGCAGCTTCGGCACCCACTCCGCAAACTCGTCGGGGTTGGCGTCTTCGAGCGCGAACTGGTACTGCCCGCGGCTGACGGTTGCATCGACGGTCAGATCCTGCACCGGCTGCATGTAGAGCGCGATGCCGGTGACGCCCGCGGTCTCTTGCGCGAGACGGCGGATGATGTCGCTGGCAGTTTGGGTGCGCTCGTCGCGCGGCTTCAGGTTGATCAGCACGCGGCCGGTGTTGAGCGTCGGGTTGGTGCCGTCGACGCCGATGAACGACGACAGGCTGACGACGTCGGGGTCCTTCAGGATCGCCGCGGCCAAGGCCTGCTGGCGCTCGGCCATCGCCTGGAACGACACCGACGGCGCCGCCTCGGTGATGCCCTGGATCAGCCCGGTATCCTGCACCGGAAAGAAGCCCTTCGGGATCGCGATATAGAGCACGACGGTCAGGGCCAAGGTTGCCACCGCGACGATCAGCGTCGCGGCCTGGCGGTCGAGCACCCAGTCGAGCAGCCTGCCGTATTCGGCGATCGCCCGGTCGAACCAGCCTTGCGTGACGCGCGCGAACGCCGACATCTCGCCCGGCTCGCGGCGGCGCAGCAGCTTGGCGCACATCATCGGCACCAGGGTCAGCGACACGACGGCCGAGATCAGGATTGTCACCGCCAGCGTGATCGCGAATTCGCGAAACAGCAGGCCGACAACGTCGGGCATGAAAAGGAGCGGGATCAAGACAGCGATCAGCGACACGGTCAGCGAGATGATCGTGAAGCCGATCTGCTCCGACCCGCGCAATGCCGCCTGCAACGGCGAATGGCCGGCCTCGATAAAGCGTGAAATGTTCTCGATCATGACGATCGCGTCATCGACGACAAAGCCGGTCGCGATCGTCATCGCCATCAGCGACAAGTTGTTGAGGCTGAACCCGGCGAGGTACATGACGGCCAGCGTGCCGATCAGCGACAACGGCACCGAGAGGCTCGGGATCACCGTCGCCGACGTGCTGCGCAGGAACAGGAAGATCACCAGCACGACCAGCGCGACGGCGAGCACAAGCTCGAACTCGACATCGGCGACGGAGGCGCGGATCGTTGTGGTGCGGTCGGTCAGCACGGTCATGTCGATCGCTGCCGGCAACGCCGACTTGAGCTGCGGCAACAGCGCCTGGATGCGATCGACGACCTCGATGACGTTGGCGCCGGGCTGGCGCTGAACGTTGAGGATGACCGCCGGGGTCGTGTTGGTCCAAGCGGCAAGTTTCGTGTTTTCCGAGCCCTCCACGGCCTGGGCGACATCGGACAGGTGGACCGGCGCACCGTTGCGGTAGGCGACGACCAGATCGTTGTAGTCGGAGGGCTGTTTCAGTTGGTCGTTGGCGTTGATCGTGTAGGCGCGCGACGGACCGTCGAAATTGCCCTTCGGCGTGTTGACGTTGGCGTTGGCGATCGTCGTGCGCAGATCGTCGATGTTGAGGCCGTAGGCGGCGAGTTGGCGCAGATTCGCCTGGATGCGCACGGCCGGCCGGTTGCCGCCGCTGACGCTGACGAGGCCGACCCCGGTCAATTGCGAGATCTTCTGCGCGAGCCGAGTGTCGGCGAGGTCGTGCACCTGGGTCAGCGGCAATGTCTTGGAGGTCAGCGCCAGGGTCAGGATCGGCGCGTCCGCCGGGTTGACCTTGGCGTAGATCGGCGGCGCCGGCAGGTCGGACGGCAACAGATTGCCGGCCGCGTTGATCGCCGCCTGCACCTCCTGCTCGGCGATGTCGAGGCTCAAGGACAGGCTGAACTGCAACGTGATGACCGACGATCCGGCCGAGCTGACCGACGACATCTGATTGAGGCCGGGCATCTGGCCGAGCTGCACCTCCAAGGGCGAGGTCACCGAGGCGGTCATCACATCGGGGCTGGCACCGGGGTAGAGCGTCGTCACCTGGATCGTCGGGTAATCGACCTCGGGCAGGGCGGACAACGGCAGAAAGCGGTAGGCGATCATGCCGACCAGGATGATCGCCGCCATCAGCAGGGAGGTCGCGACCGGCCGCAGGATGAACGGGCGGGACGGGCTCATATGCCGCTGCTCGGCAACAGGCCCTTCTCCCGCAATGCGGGAGAGGGTGGCGCGCTCCGCGGGAGCGCGCCGGGTGAGGACGCTTCAGCAGTCCGGGCCCTCACCCACCGCCCGCTGGCGCGGGCGGTCCCCCCTCTCCCGCGGTGCGGGAGAGGGTATGAGGGGCGGCACCCGGCGTTCACTCCGAACTCCGCTGCCGCCTGTGTCCGCCGCCCTGACCGCGCGGATGCTGCTGTGCCGGCGCCGACGCGGCCGCGGGGGCGCCGTTTGCGGACTGGGCGGCGGCCGGCGCGCCGCTTTCGGCGATGCGCACCTCGGCGCCGTCCTTCAGGCGGTCGGCGCCGTCGGTGACGACGAGATCGCCCGGTTTGAGGCCCTTGGCGACGGCGATGCGGTCGTTCTGGCTCTGCCCCAAGGTGACCGGCTGCGCCGTCACGGTATGGTCCGGTTTGACGACATAGACGAAGGTGCCGGGCGCGCCGCGCTGGATTGCTGCGGTCGGCACCAGCGTCGCGTCGTGCAGCGTATCGACCAGCAAGTAGGCATTGACGAACTGGTTCGGGAACAGGATCTGCTCGCGGTTGTCGAACACCGCGCGCAATTTGATCGTGCCGGTCGAGGTGTCGATCTGGTTGTCGACGGTCTGCAGCGTGCCGCTGTCGAGGCGCGTCGTGCCGGTGCGGTCATAAGCGGTGACGGCGAGCGTGGCGCCCGCATTGAGCCGTCGCAGCACCGCCGGCAGGTTGTCCTCCGGCAGCGTAAAGATGACCGAGATCGGCTGCATCTGGGTGATGACGACGATGCCGTTGGGGTCGCTCGCCGTCACGTAATTGCCGGGATCGACCTGGCGCAACCCGACCCGACCGCCGACCGGCGCGACGATGCGGCAATAGGCGAGGTTGAGCTTCTGCGTGTCAATCTGCGCCTGGTCGACGTTAAGCGTTGCCTTGTCCTGCTGCACCAGCGCAGCCTGCGTGTCGGCGGTCTGGCGTGCGATCGAGTTCTGCGCTACCAGCGTGCGGTAGCGCGCGAGGTCGGTCTCGGCGTTCTTCAGCGCGGCCTGATCCTTCGCCAGTTGCGCCTCGGCCTGTTCCAGCGCGACCTGATAGGGACGCGGGTCGATCTGCGCGAGAAAATCGCCCTTCTTGACGGTCTGGCCTTCGTGGAAGGCGACTTCGGTCAGCTGCCCGTTGATCTGGGTCTTGACCGTTACGATCGCGATCGGGGTGACGGTGCCGAGCCCGCTCAGCACGATCGGCATGTCGCCGGTCGTGGCTTCGGCGGTGCCGACCGGCATCGGCCCCGAGGATTGGAAGCGCCGCGTCGGCGCCGGCTGGCCCCCGCTGCGCAGCACGGCCCACGCCACCAGCCCGCCGATGACGAGCAGCACAAGCCCCAGCCATAAGGCGCTGCGCAGGCCCGAGCGCGGCTCGCCGCGCGGCAGTGGCCGCGCCTTGCCGTAGCGCGGCGCCTCCTCGTCGGCGTGCTCGCCCGGCGGCCGCAGATATTCGCGCGGCGGTTGATCGTCCATCGGCGGCTAGCCGGCCGGCCGCGCCGCGGGCGGCCGCAAGTGGGTGGTGAGTGTCATCGCGTCCCTGCCGTATGAAGACTTTACGGACCGAAATGCACTTGCCTCCCCGCGGCACAGTGCGCGGCCTGCCCATCCGCCGCAACGACAATTGCCGCAGCACCGACAATCTCCTTCCGTCCTGCCGGCGCATCGTCTCAAATGCCGGCCCCGGGAGAGCGATGCGGTGCGCGATGGCGGCAAACCTTCCCCTGTTGAGCGGCGGCCAGCTGGTGGTCGCGGCCCTGCGCGCGCACGGCGTCAAGATGGCGTTCAGCGTCGCCGGCGAGAGCTATCTCGAAGTGCTGGACGCGCTCTACGACGCGCCCGACATCCGTCTCGTCACCTGCCGCCAGGAAGGCGGCGCCGCGTTCATGGCGGAGGCATACGGCAAGCTGACCGGCGAACCGGGCGTGCTGTTGGTGACGCGCGGCCCCGGCGCCTGCAACGCCTCGATTGGCGTGCACACGGCGTTCCAGGACTCGACGCCGATGGTCGTGCTGGTCGGCCAAGTGGCGCGCCACCAGATCGACCGCGAGGCGTTCCAGGAGGTCGATTTCCGCAAGATGTACGCGCCGCTCGCCAAGTGGGTGACGCAGATCGACATGGCCGAGCGCGTCCCGGAACTGCTGAACCAGGCGTTTCAGGTCGCGACATCGGGCCGACCCGGGCCGGTCGTCGTGGCGTTGCCCGAGGACATGCTGCGCGACCGTGCCGCCGCCGCGGTGCTGGGACCGTATCGCGCGGTGCGGGCGCATCCCGGTGCCGCCGATCTCGCCGAACTGCGCCGGCTGCTCGCGCCGGCCGAGCGACCGATCATGCTGGTCGGCGGCGGTGGATGGACGGACGCGGCCTGCGCCGACATTGCCCGTTTCGCGGCGGCCAACGACCTGCCGGTGTGCTGCTCGTTCCGCCGCCAGGACATTTTCGACAACCGGCTCGCCTGCTTTGTCGGCGATCTCGGTACCGGCGCCGCGCCAACCCTTGTCAATCGCTTCAAGGCAGCCGATCTGGTGCTGGCGGTCGGCGCGCGGATCGGCGAGATCACCTCGCAATCCTACACGCTGCTCGGCGTCCCCGACCCCGGCAAGGTGTTGATCCACGTCCATGCCGCGGCCGAGGAATTGGGCCGCGTGTTCCGCCCGACCCTGGCGATCCAGTCCGGCATGGCGGAATTCGCCGCCGCGGTGGCGGCGCTGGAGCCGATCGCGTCGCCGCGCTGGCGCGGTTGGCAGCAAGAGGCGCGCGCCGAATACGAGGCCGGCCTCGCGCCGACGACGCTCGCCGATAACCCCGCGCTCGATCTCGGCCGGGTCATGACGTGGCTGCGGGAGCGCCTGCCGGACGACGCGATCGTCACTTCCGACGCCGGGAATTTCAGCGGCTGGCCCAACCGCTTTCTGCAATACCGCCGGCCGGGACGGCAGCTCGGCCCGACCTCGGGCGCGATGGGCTACGGCGTCCCGGCGGCGGTCGCCGCGAGCATCGTGCATCCCGGCCGCATCGTTGTCGGCTTTTGCGGCGATGGCGGCTTCATGATGACCGGGCAGGAGATCGCGACGGCATTGGCCGAAGGCGGGGCGCCGATCGTGCTCGTTTTCAATAACGCGATGTACGGCACGATCCGCATGCACCAGGAGCGGCGCTTTCCCGGAAGGGTCATCGGCACGGCGCTGAAGAACCCCGATTTCGCCGCGCTCGCTGCCGCTTACGGCGCGTTCTCGGCGACGGTCAGCCGCACCGAGGAATTCCCCCCGGCCTTCGAGGCGGCGGTCGCCGCCCGCCGCGCCGCGATCATCGAATTGCAGATGGACCCGGAGATGATCACCACCCGGACGACATTATCGGCGTTGCGCCAGCGGGCGGAAACCGCGAGGGCCTCGTGACGGTGCGCCTTTCGCGCCAGGAATGGCGGGCGCGGCGCTACGCCGAAACCGCCAATTTCGTGCCGGCGCTCGGCACGCCGGCGCTCGAATTGCTGGCGCCGCAACCGGGCGAGCGCATCCTCGATCTCGGCTGCGGCGACGGCGTACTGACCGAGAAGATCGCCGCCGCCGGCGCCGCGGTGGTTGCAGTCGATGCCGCGCCCGACATGGTCGCGGCGGCGCGCGCCAAGGGAATCGACGCGCATGTCGTGCCGGGCCAAAGCCTCGCCTTCGCGGAGGAATTCGACGCCGTCTTCTCGAATGCCGCGCTGCACTGGATGCAGCCGCCGGAGGCGGTCCTGGCCGGAGTGTACCGGGCGCTTAAGCCGGGCGGCCGCTTCGTCGCCGAAATGGGCGGCCACAACAACACGGCGGCGATCATGGTCGCATTCTCGGCCGTGCTCGGCCGCCGCGGCCTCGACGCGCAGGCGCTCAGCCCGTGGTATTTCCCATCGGCCGCCGCGTATCGCCAAAAGCTCGAAGCCGCCGGGTTCGCGGTCGATCAAATCGCGCTTCACCCGCGCCCGACCGTGCTCGACAGCGGCCTCGAAGCCTGGCTCGACAATTTCTGCGAGGATTTGTTCGCGCCATTGCCGGCGGACGGACGCGCGGCCGCGCGGGCCGAGGTCATCGAACTGCTGCGCCCGATCCTGGTCGACGAGACCGGCACCTGGATCGCCGACTACGTCCGCCTGCGCTTCAAGGCCACGCGGCCTTGACCCTTTCCCGCATTGCGGGAGAGGGGGGACCGCTCGCGAATGCGAGCGGTGGGTGAGGGCTTTCGGCCGGCATACCCTCACCCGCCTCCAGGCTGCGCCTGGAGGCACCCTCTCCCGCAGTGCGGGAGAGGGGCATGTGGCCGCTTACAACACGCCCTCACTCCTCAGCGCCTCGACTTCGCCGCTGCCCAGCCCGAGCCAGTTTTGCAGCACCTCGGCGCTGTTGCCGCCGAGCGCCGGCGCGCCTTTGATGCGCACCCGCTTGCCGTCGATCCGCACCGGCCAGGTCGCCATCTTGTCCGTGCCGTTGTGGTGCTCGACGTGCTGCATGAAGCCGGTCTGTTCGAAATACGGCTCGTTCTGCAGTTCCATCGTGTCGAACACCGCGCCGGCCGGCACGCCGACCGCGATCAGCTTTTCCATCACCTCGCGCTTGTCGTGCTGACTGGTCCATTCGCCGATGATGTTTTCCAGCTCCACCGAATTCTTGACGCGCGCGTCGCCGGTCGCAAAGCGAGGGTCCTCGATCAGGTCCTCGCGGCCGACCAGTTTCATCAGTCGCGCGTAATGTTCGGGGTTGGCGCGGCTGGTGGTGATGTAGAGGTAGTCGTTGGGGCCGCCGCCCTTGCACGGAAAAAGGCCGGCCGGCGCGTTGTTGCCGGCCGACGGCTTGGCGCCGCGCCGCTGCGCCGGCTTGCCGGTGCGCATCATCGTGGCAAAGCAGGTGCGCATATAATGGATCATCGCCTCCTGCATCGCGATTTCGAGGAGGCGCCCCTGGCCGGTGCGGTTGCGCTCGTGCAATGCACCCAGGATCGTCGCCGCCATCAGCATGCCGGTGCCGGTGTCGCCGAACGAAAGGCCGGGCTTGACCGGCGGCTGGTCGGGCCAGCCGGTCACGCTGATCGGGCCGCCGGCGGCCTGCGCAATCATGTCGAAGGCGAGGCCGCGCCCATGCGGGCTGTCCGGGCTGAACCCCTTGACGCGGCAATAGATGATGCCGGGGTTGATCTTTTTGACCGCCTCGTAGTCGAGCCCCAGCCGCTCGATCGTGCCGGGCGCCATGTTCTCGGCCGTGACATCGGCCTGCTTTAGCATGTCCTTGACGATCTCCAATCCCTTTGGCGACTTCAGGTTGATCGTCAGCGATTTCTTGTTGACGTTGAACTGGCGGAAATACCACGGGTCGTCATCGGGCTTGCCGGGCCGCAGGCGCCTTCCGGGGTCGCCGCGCCCCGGGTTCTCGATCTTGACGACCTCGGCGCCGAACCACGCCAGCACCTCGGTGCAGGTCGTTCCCGCCTCAAACTGGGTGAAAT
>DATEKP010000208.1:0-16454 GCA_035277405.1 Allostellaceae bacterium
CGGCATGATACGGTCGATTCGCGCTGGCAATTGCACATGCCGCCCTGCCGCGTCGCTGAACTCTGCGGCCCACACCGGCGCCGCACCGCCCAGCGCGACGGCCGCGGCCACCAGCAAGGCTGCGAAATGCCCGCGATACGACCTGCCGACAGGCGTGCGAAACGGCATGATCCGTCCTCAATCCAGCCGTGAATTACAGCAGCGCACCGTAACCGATGCGATCCTGCCGGCAACCCGGCGGCCGCACAAGCCGCCGCTCGTCGCAGCCGGCAAAAACCGTAGGCGGGACGCCCCCGGTTGCCGATAATCGCGCATGGCGGGGGCGGAGAGACCGATGAAAATCGACAGCATCGAGGCCATTCCGATAGAGGTGCCGCTGAATAAGGTGTTCAGCGGCAGCGGCTATCGAGTCGCCAGCCGCAACACGATCGTAACCCGCATCCGCACCGCCGGCGGCCTCGCGAGCGAGGTCTACAACGGCGACAACCGGTCGCACGGCCGGGCCATCGCGCGAATCGTCGAGAACGAACTGGCCCCGCTGCTGCTCGGCAAGGACGCGCGGCAGATCGAACGGCTGTGGGCCGACATGTTCCATCTGTCGCTGCCAAATCGCGACCGCAAAGAGGTCATGGAGGCGATCGCCTGCGTCGATACCGCATTATGGGATCTGCTTGGCAAGTCGCTGGGCGCGCCGGTCGCGACGCTGCTCGGCGGGTTTCGCGAGCGCCTGCCGATCATCGCGATCGCCGGCTATTACGAAGACGGCAAGACGCTGGCCGATCTCGGCCGCGAGATGGCGTGGCTCAAAAGCGTCGGCATGGCCGGGTGCAAGGTCAAGGTCGGCGGCCTCTCGGCCGAGGAGGACGCCGCCCGCGTCGCCGCGGCGCGCGACGGCGGCGGCAGCGGGTTCATCATCGCGGTTGACGCCAATCGCGGCTGGCCGGCCGACGAGGCGGTCAAATTCGCCCGGCTGGTCGAGCGTTATGACATCCGCTGGTTCGAGGAGCCGTGCCATTGGTATGACGATGCGGCCTGCATGGCCCAGGTGCGGCGCCGCACGACGATCCCGATCAATGCCGGGCAGAGCGAGATCTCGAGCCACGGCATACGCCGGCTGATCGCGGCCGACGCGGTCGATCTCGTCAATTTCGACGCGTCGGAAGGGGGCGGCGTCACCGAATGGCGGCGCGCGGCCGCCATGTGCGCGGTTCACGGCGTCGCGATGGCACATCACGAGGAGCCGCAGATCGCCGTCCATCTGCTCGCCGGGATACCGCACGGCACCTATGTCGAATGCTTTCCCGATCCCGAGCGCGATCCGCTCTGGGCGAATTTGATCAAGAACCGCGCGCCGATCGCCGAGGGCGTCATCGACGTACCGCAAGATCCCGGTTTCGGCCTCGATCTCGACTGGGAGCTTATCGAGCGCTACCGCCTCGACCGCTGACCGGCCGAATATCGCAGCTTGCGTCGCCAACTGCTGTCATTGCGAGTGGAGCGAAGCGATCCCGACGAGATTGCTTCGTCGCTCCGCTCCTCGCAATGACGCGGACTACGCCGCTTCGGGCTTCTCCTTCGGCCGGATATAGGCAAGCGCCGAATGCTTGGCGCAATAAGGCTTGCCGCTCTCCGGCGCGGTGCCGCAGAAGTGGAAATCGTCGTCGCCCGGATGGCCGATCGGCCACATGCAGACGGCGCCGTTGAAGTCGAAGATGTTGCGGCGCGGCGGCGGTTTTTCGGTGATGACGCGCGGCACCAGCCCGATGCGATGCACCTTGCCGATCACCGCGTTCTTGCTGACACCGATGCGGCGGCCGATCTCGGCCGTCGTCACCCCCTCCTCCCACAGCAGGACGAGCTGCTCGACGCGCTCCGGCGTCCAGGTACCCCCCTCCATACCTTCCCCCGTATCCTGTAGCGTATGTTGTTCCCCCTACAACATACAGTACCAGCCTTGTGGCTTGATGCCAAGAGCGATCTATATCTAGTCGTCACCTCCTTGCGTTGCGGCGCGGCGATAACTCAGCACCTTGGAAAAATACGCCGTGCGGCGGCTTTCCGGCGCCAACCCCGGGGCGAAAAGTCGATCCAGGTCTTCGCTAATATAACTCGTAAAATAGGGTTCGTGAAATGCAATCGGAAAATAATCGAGCAGCGCGTCGTATTCCGGCACGTCGCCCGTCTGCAATGAGTCGACAAAGACAAGCCGGCCGTCGGGCTTCAACACGCGGCGGATTTCACCGACGACGGCACGGCGAACGGCGGGCGGCAGCTCGTGAAACAAGTAAACGCAACAAGCGATGTCGAATTGGTCCGCGGCAAACGGCATCGCCTCCGCGGCGCCCTCGACGAGCGCGACCCGCGACCACGCCGCGAGCCGCCGGCGCGCCACCCGCAGGTAGGGCTCCGAAAGGTCGAGGCCGGTCACCGCGAGCCGCGGGTGATTGCGCTTCACCTCGGCGAGAAATGCGCCGGTGCCGCAGCCGATATCGAGGAGCCGCGGCGGGCGAGAGGCGGCGGCACGGGCGCGCAGCGCCGCCCGCAGCGGCACCAGGGCCTGTCGTCGCATCGCCGCCGCGCCGCCGCCGAACAGCACCTCGACCTGATGGTCGTAACGCTCGGCCGAGGCGGCGCTCAGATAGCCGTCGCTTTGGAAATGGAATTGCCGCCGGTAATAGGCCGGATAGCGTGCGGTTTCCGCGCCGCGCAGCACGACGTCCCGCGCCGCACCATGACGGCGCGCCTCGACGGCGCCGAGATCGGCGAAGAAATCGACGGTCCGCCGCAGTCCTTCGACCGGGCTGCCGCGCCAGTCCTCGGGCATTGCATAAAGGCCCGTCGCAATGTTGCGCCAATCGGTTTCGACGAGCCGCCACAGATCGGCGATCAGCCGGCGTCGGCCGGGCATCCTGCGGCCACGCAATTCGGGTGGCGCCGGCACCGGCCGGCTCAGCCGCGCCGCCAGCAATTTCTGGCCCCAGAACCAGCCGATCCGCGCCGCCTGAGAGGTGTCAAAGACGAGCTTGTCGAGCGCGCTCGGCATCGGCCGACGGGCTAGGCCGCGCTCGTCGCTTTGCAAAGACAGCGGGCCGGGCGATAAACGATCCGCGTCATCATACCGGAGCGAACGGGCCATGCCGCGCTTTCGCACACTCGACGATCTCGACGTCGCCGGCAAACGCGTGCTGCTGCGCGCCGACCTCAACGTCCCGGTCAAGGACGGTGCCGTCACCGATCTGACGCGCATCGAGCGGCTCGCGCCGACCATCGGGGAGCTGCTTGGCAAGGACGCCCGCGTCGTCGTGATGTCGCATTTCGGCCGCCCAAAAGGACCCGACCCCGCGCAATCGCTGCGCCCGCTAATCGCGCCGCTGTCCCGCGCGATCGGCCGACGCCCGGTGCATTTTGCCGCAGATTGTGTCGGCCCCGAGGCGGAGCGCGTGGTGCGCGCGCTGGCGCCGGGCGAGGTCGCGCTGTTGGAAAACCTGCGTTTCCACAAAGGCGAGGAACAGAACGATCCGGCCTTCGCCCGGCAATTGGCGGCGCTCGGCGATGTCTATGTGGACGACGCGTTTTCGGCGGCACACCGCGCGCATGCCTCGATCGAAGCGTTGGCGCATCTGTTGCCGGCGGCGGCCGGCCGGTTGATGGAGGCCGAGCTGGAGGCGCTCGGCGCCGCGCTCGAACACCCGCGCCGGCCGCTCGTTGCGCTGGTCGGCGGCGCCAAGGTCTCGACCAAGCTCGACCTGCTCAAATTCATCATCGCCAAGGTCGATCGCTTGGCGATCGGCGGCGCGATGGCCAACACGTTCCTGTTCGCGCAGGGCCGGCCGGTCGGCCGCTCGCTGTGCGAGCGCGACCTCGCCGACACGGCGCGCGATATTCTGGCGCAG
This sequence comes from Allostellaceae bacterium, assembly GCA_035277405.1. Lineage (GTDB taxonomy): Bacteria > Pseudomonadota > Alphaproteobacteria > ATCC43930 > CGMCC-115725 > DATARH01. The sequence continues at coordinate 3,894 of DATEKP010000208.1, forward strand.
GCGGAGGGACGCGGCTGCGAACTGATCCTGCCCGAGGACGCGGTGACGGCCGAAAAGCTGGAGGCCGGCATCGTGACCCGCACCGTCGGGGTGAACAGCGTTCCGGCGACGGCGATGATCCTCGACATCGGGCCAGAGACGGCGGAGCGGATCGGCGCCGCGCTGCGCGCATCGCGGACGCTCGTATGGAACGGGCCGCTCGGGGCCTTCGAAACGCCGCCGTTCGACCGCGGCACGACCGCGGTCGCCAAAATCGTCGCCGAGCTGACGCGCGGCGGCACGCTGATGAGCGTGGCCGGTGGCGGCGACACGGTGGCGGCTCTGAACGCCGCCGGCCTGACCGACGATCTCAGCTATGTCTCAACCGCCGGCGGCGCCTTCCTCGAATGGCTCGAAGGCCGCGAACTTCCAGGGGTCAAGGCGCTGCTCTCATAAACATAAATCAAGTCGTAATCACCGCTAGGTGTCGGCTGGTTTTACAGCTCTACAGCTCACGACAGCGCCTCAATTTACTAAGCATTTGAGATAAATACAGCGCGATCTGCTGGCGCGAATCTTGCTGCGGTAATGTCGGTAATGCTCTGGGTAAACGCAGGCCGGCTCCGTCTGCAACTTTTTGTTTTGGTTTCTCTCCTGCTCTTCATCCAAAAGGGAGGGTCAAGAATTGCAGCTGAACGCGTATGCAGCGGGCCTGGCGGTCGCGGCGATGGTAGCCGCCGCCGGCACGGCGCGCGCCGGGGTGATCCCATATGCCGACATCGGCACGCCGAACCAGACCACCTACAGCTTCACCGCCGCAGCAACCGGGGATGTCGTCGCCTATTTCGCGGGTTCCGGCGCCGCTTACGAAGATCGCCTCGGGATGCTGGTCAACGGCGTGCTGAGCCGCGCCGGATACGGTCTCGACGACCACAGTTCGGCGATTGGCGACAGCTTCAATCTCGGCTTCGCGCATGCCGGCGACAGCATTGTCTTCGTGCTGCACGACCTGACGCTGAACGGGATGAACGCTTATTCCGACCCGACGATGAACGGCTCCTACGATCTCGATGGCAGTGTCGGCCACAATCATATCTATTCGACGGCGTATCGCGGCGGATCGGCGGACCTGCCGGGAGTTCCCGCCGGCACATACGTCGCCTTCGAGGATCTTCAGTTTCCGTTGTCGGACTTCAATTATTTCGACGAAACTTTCGTCGTTACCAACGTGAACGGCGACCCGCCACAGCCGGTGCCGGAACCCTCCTCGCTCGATCTGTTCGGCGCCGCCCTGCTCTCGCTCGGCGCCGCCACTGCCCGCCGCGGCAACCCGACATAGAACCGGCTTCGGGTTGTCGCGCCCGGGTCAGGCGAAGGCGCGCAGCCGCCGGGCCGTTTCGGTCGCCAGGCGCTCGATCAGGTCGGACGCTTTCGTGTCCTTCGCCAGCGCCGCCGATTGCCCGGCGGTCAGCGGCGTCCATTCGCGGTCGCCGGCGACGGCGAGCGGCGATGTCAGGCTTTGTTGCGCCGGCACCGGCAGCGGCTGCAATCCGGAGCGGGTCAGGTCGTCGATCATCGCGTTGCGGATATAGCGGCACGACCGGCCGCTGATCACGTTGGTGACCACCGTGCAGGAATCGTTTGCCGCGGCCAGCGCGGCGCGGTGCTGATCGCGCACATCGGCTTCCTCACAGCGCAAAAAGGCGGTGCCGACCTGCACGGCGCTGGCGCCGAGCATGAAGGCCGCCGCGGCGGTACGACCGTCGGCCACGCCGCCGGCGGCGACGACCGGCACGTCCACCGCGTCGACGATCTGCGGGAGTAGGGCGAACAGGCCCGGCTGCATGCCGATCTCGACGCCGGTAAAGGTGGCGCGGTGCCCGCCCGCCTCTGTGCCTTGCGCGATTACAGCGTCACAGCCCCGCTCCTCCAGCAGGCGCGCCTCGGCGACCGTGGTCGCGCTCGACAGCACGAAAATCCCGGCCGCCTTCAGCGCGTCGAGCACCTCGGGTTCGGGCAGGCCGAAATGAAAGCTGACGACCTCCGGTTTGGTTTCGAGCAGCAGCGCGATGTGCTCGGGACCGACATCGCTGACTTCGCCCCTGGGTTGCGGCACCGCGCCGACACCGTGGCTATCGTAGACAGCCTGCAAATGCCGGCGCATCGCCTCGCGGGTCTCGGGAGCGCAGCTGGGGTCGGGCCAGATCGGGTAGTTTACGTTGAGGCTGCCGCCGCTCTGCTGGCGAAAGCCGGCGATGCGCCGCCCGGCTTCGGCAGCGCTGCGCGCCCACATGCCGAGCCCGCCGAGACCGCCCGCGTTGGTCACCGCCGCCGCGAGGGCCGGCGTGCTGGCGCTGCCCATCGGCGCCTGCAGGATCGGGTATTTGAGGTTCAGCCGTTCGGTCAGTGCGTTCGTCGGCCACATGCCATTTTCTCCGTTGCGGTCTGCCGGTGCAGACACAATAAACCCCCTGCCGCGGCGCGGCAGGGGGTTTATCGGAGAAACGCCGGCCTATTCGGCGGCGTGCAGCAGGTCGAGATATTCCTCGTAGACGGTCATGTTCTTGCCGAACGAAATGGCCGCCGCTTGCGCGCCGCATACCAGGTGCATCCAGCGCCACGGCTCGCGCGTCGCGTGATACTCCTCGATCACCGACTGGTGATGCTTGAAGGCGTGCATCTCGGTGAAGTTGTCGTGGCAGACGACCTCGGCGAGCATTGCGACAAATGCCTCAGGATCGTAGCCGCTCTTCATGTATTGCGTCGCCAGGTTGACCGTCTCCTTGACCTCCGGCACGGCCCGCATCATGCCGAGATTGGTGACCTTGGACCAATCGGTCGGCGGCTGGTTGTAGATGCTGTGCTTGATCGCCTCGAGCAATTCCTGCTGCGAGCGCTGCGGCAACCGCGCAACCGCCTTCATGTCGGGCTGCCCCGGCGGTTCCATGCGGCCGGCCGTCGAGCGGATCTCCGGGCCGGTGTGCCAGGTCAGCAGCAGCATGACCTTGTTGCGGATGCTGAGGCCGTCGAGCCGGATCAGGTAGCGCCGGATGTTGACGCTGGTGTGCAGGTGCACATCCATCGGGTTGCCGCCGAGCGAGCGCAGGAACAGCGAGGCCGCGCCGATCGACAGTCCCTCGCCGGCGCCCTCGATCGACAGCCCGTCGGCCAACGCCTTGGCCACCAGCGCCGGGATTTCGGCGAACTTGTCGACCCGCCCGATCGCCTCGCCGAGCGCGCCGATCGCCGCGGTCTCGTCGTCGCCGCTGCGCTGGCGCAGCACGCGCTTCAGCAGCTGATGCTCCTCGATCAACGCTTCGATCGCCGGGAACGGGGAGGGCATCGGATTGTTCGGCGCGACCGGGTTGCGCGTCACATAGCGCACCGCCGGGCGCATGACCTGCGGCAGGTACTCCTTGTCGAGCACGCCCTTGTCGATCGCGCGCCACAGCGTGCTCGGGAACATGAAGTAGTGGTCGTCGTGGAAGTTTTTCGGAATTGCCGCGGTCAGCAGCAAGTCGAACGCCTCGATGTGCGGCGCGTTCTGCCACAGCCACTGATAGAGGTGGTCCGCCTTGTTCCATTCGCCGCGATCGACCGCCATCATGAACGCCGATTTGGTCGCCTCGACACCGCCGGCGTCCTCCGGCGCGAATTGCGGCAGCGAATAGGGTCCCATCGCCGGATGGTTGATGTGCTTGTTGACGAGGGCGACGTGCTGCAGCACCGGCACGAATTTCTCTTCGCCCTCCAGCCGGTTGACCAGGTGCGAGACGGCGTAGAGCCCGGCCAGCGGATGCAATGGCCCGCCGTGATGACCCGGCGGCATCTCGGTCGAGCGCACCACCGCCAATGCCGACGCGGTCAGCATGTCGCGCGTCGAGACGCCGTCGCGCAGCTTGTCCAGCGTGCGGTCGAGGATTTCATCGGGCGAGGTGTCCTCGATGAACTGCACGAGCGGCTCGATCGCGGCGGGATACTCTACGCGTTGCGGTGCGGGCATGGCGGGTTCTCCTTGGTGTTCCGGTCAAATCCCCTCGGCCGTCATTGCGAGGAGCGCAGCGACGAAGCAATCCCCCAAACGCCTGTTGGGAGATTGCTTCGCTTCGCTCGCAATGACAACGTCAGCATCCATCAATGGTTGGCGTGCCAGTAGGTGTTGCGCAGGACGCGGCCGGGCAGGGCGCCGGTGTGGCGGCCCTCGTCCATCAGAACCTGGCCGTTGACGACCGTGCACATGATCCCTTCGGCCGGCTCCTTGATGCGCCAGCCGCCGGCCGGGAAATCGTGCACGACCACCTCGGGGCCGCATTTGACGGTATCGGGGTCGAACACGACGATGTCTGCGGCCATGCCGGGGCGCAATAGCCCGCGGTCGTAGATGCCGAACGTCGAGGCCGAATCGAAGGTCAGCCGGCGCACCGCCTGTTCGAGGCTCATGACCTGCTTCTCGCGCACCCATTCGCCGAGCAGCTTGGTCAGGTAGCCGTAGCCGCCGTGGAACTGCACGTGCGCGCCGCCATCGCCGAGTCCGATCACGGCGTTGGGGTGCGTCAGGATCTTAGTCAGCGCCTCGTCATCGACGTTGTTTTCGGCCTGCAGAAAGCGGGTCTCCAGCTTCTCCTCGACGGCGAGGTCGAGGAACGCGTCGATGACGCGTTTCCCTTGCTTTTCGGCGATCTGGCCGATCGACTTGAACTGCATCCACTGGTTCTGCGGCAGTTTCGGCTCGTTGACCCACATGTAATTCCACCAGGTCTTCGAGAATCCGACCGCGTTCTCCGGCTTGTCGACCACCGCCTCCTGGTGCAGCTTTTCGCGGATCTCCGGGTCGGCGTAGAGCCGCAGTTTCTCCTCGTCCGACATCAACAGGATCGGGTGCCAGGTCGGCAGGCCGCGAAACACCTGGCAGTTCTTCATCGTGAAGTCCTGCGTGATGCGGTTCGGCGTGCACATCGGGTAGGCGCGGATGCCGAGCGCGGCGGTCTCCTCGACCCGCGCCATGTGCTTCTTCCATTCCTCCGGCTTGCGCACGGTCTGCGACAGCGAGTTGTAGACGACGGTGCGGCCGCACGCCTCGGCGAGGCGCCGGATCATGCCGTCCTGCATCTCGACATACTGCCCGCCGCCGGCCTGGATCGTACCGGTGCCCATGTCGCGCAAAACGTCCGCCAGCGCGAAAATCTCGTTCTCGTCGGCCCACAACGCCGGGATGTGCACGCCCTGCGGGTCGTAATGCCCCTTCTCGCGCGAGATCGACAGGCCGAGCGCGCCGGCCGCCATGCCATCGCGCACGACCTCCTGCATCGCCTTGATCTGCGCGTCGGTCGCGCCGGGCTTCTGGCAATCGTCGCCCATCACGTAGTGGCGAACCGCGGTGTGGCCGATCAGGTTGCCGATATTGATGCCGAGATGGTTGTCCAGCCGCTCCATGTATTGCGGGACCGATTCCCAGTCGAACTCGATCGTCCGCAGAATCTCCATCGGGATCGCTTCGACGTAGGAGAGGAACTCGGCGAGCCGCTCCTCGGTGCCCTTGCGCACCGGCGCCAGCGACAAGGAACAGTTGCCGAAAATGACCGTGGTGGCACCGTGCTCGGGCGAGAACGTGCACAGCGGGTCCCAGGTGACCTGCGCGTCGTAATGGCAATGGTTGTCGATAAAGCCCGGCGCAACGGCGCGACCGTCGGCATCGATCGTCTTGGTCGCGGGGCCGGAGAGCTTGCCGATCTCGGTGATCCTGCCGTCCTTGACCCCGACATCGCCGCGGAACGCCGGCATGCCCGAACCATCGACGACGAGGCCGTTCTTGATCAGCAGGTCATAGGCCATGCGCATTCCTCCACCGCCCGGATCGCCTGACGGCAATCGGCGCCCCTCGCACTGTAGCACGCAAATCCCGCGTGACGCGCGCTTTCGCCGCATAGGTGAGGGCCGAGCCATGCGCGAGACGGGCAGCGCCATCGCGATGATTCGCGTCGAGCCCCTCTCCCGCACTGCGGGAGAGGGTGGCCGCGAGCGTCAGCCCGCGGCCGGGTGAGGGCATTTCAGCCAACCGCCTCCGCCGTTTGCCCCCTCACCCTGCCCCTCCCCTGGAGGGGGAGAGGGTTTCAGTTTTTACGAGTGGTAGTCTTTTCACCGCCTCAGAAATTTTCCAGGCTCAGGACCTCGTCGTCGTAGTCGTAGGCGAAGATCTCGGCGTGGCGGCCCCAGTTGATGACGGTTTCGAGGACCCGCTCGGCCTCGTCCTCGGACAGGTGGTCCTCGAGTTCGCGCAGAAAGCGGGCGGCGGGGGCGCGGTGGCCCGGCCGCTCGTCGAGGACGCGGCGGATGTGGGCGGCGAGCGGCACGTGCTTCAACAGCGCATCGGCGAACATCTGCTTGCGCGGCAGCATGTCGGCCGCGGCATAGGCGCGGCCGCTGGCGGTCAGCTCGATGTCACCGCCGCTGACATGCGCAAGGCCGAGCAGCTCCATGAAGTCGAGCAGCGGAAACAGCTCGTCCAAGACCAGGTTCTCTTCGTCCGCCAGTTGCGGCAGGTCGGCGCGCCCGTTGTAGGGCGGCTCGGCCACTCGCTCGATCAGCCCCGAGAGCTGCTGCACCGCGGCGTCCGGCAGGCGATGCCCGAACCCGATCGGCTCGGGCTTGCCGCGCCGGCCGTCGCGCCCCGGGACGGTCGTCAGCGACGTATAGACCTGGTCCATGATCTGGCGGAACGGCGTGCTGTCGGGGTCGCGCGGATGCGGCAGCGCGACCGGCACCTCGGCGCTGATCCGTCCGGGATCGCTGCTGAAGATGATGATGCGGTCGGCCATCTCGACCGCTTCCTCGATGTTGTGCGACACCATCAGGATGCCGCGCGTCGGGATGCGGCTCTGCGTCCAAAGTTCGGCGAGGTCGCCGCGCAGGCTCTCGGCGGTCAGCACGTCGAGCTGCGAGAACGGCTCGTCGAGCAACAGCACGTCGGGGTTGACGACCAGCGCGCGGGCAAAGCCGACACGCTGTCGCATGCCGCCCGACAATTCCTTCGGATAGGCATTCTCGAAGCCGTCGAGGCCGATCAGGTCGATCGCATCGACGGCCCGCCGCCGCCGCTCGCCGGCCGACAGGCCCTGCGCCTCCAGCCCAAGCTCGACATTGCCGAGGACCGTCAGCCACGGGAACAGGGCGAAGCTCTGGAACACCATCGCGATGCCCTGCACCGGTTCCTCGACCGGCCGGCCGCGATATTCGACCCGCCCCTCGCTCGGCGCGACGAGGCCGGCCAGGATGCGCAGAAAGGTCGATTTGCCGGATCCCGATTTGCCGAGCATCGCGACGATCTCGCCCTCGCGCAGCGTGAAATCGACCCGTTCGAGCACCAACCGGCCGATATGGTCCGGCGTGCGATAGGTCTTGCTGACCGCAACCGCGCGCAGCAGCGGCGCCGCGACCGCACTGCGGGCCAGGCGATCCGAGGTTAGGACATCGGCCATTAGTCTCTGACCTTCTCGTCACCCCCGCGCAAGCCAGGCCTGTCGCAGGTGAGTGCCCTCCCCCTCGATGGGGGAGGGTTGGGAGGGGGTGACGGTGCCGGTGGCAATCCATTCGGGCATAGAGGAGCGAATTCACCCCCACCCCGGCCCTCCCCCATCGAGGGGGAGGGAGAAAATGCGGCAAATGCGATGGCCCTGCCACGCGACAAATCCAGCGGCAACGATGAGCCGCCGAACCCTGCATTCCCGCTTTCGCGAGAATGACGGACAGGCTGGCTCAATCGAGCCGCAGCCGTTCGGCCGCGAGCTCGTAGAGGCGGCGCCATAACAGGCGGTTGAAGGCGAGCACATAAAGGCACAGCACTGCGATCCCGAGCGTGATGCGCGGCGCGTCGCCGGCGGCGGTGTACCGGCTGATGTAGGCGCCGATGCCGGTTGCGTGCAAGGTCGTATCGCCCCACTGGACGACCTCGGCGACGATGCTGGCGTTCCACGAGCCGCCAGCGGCGGTGACCGCACCCGTCACATAGGCCGGGAAGATCGCCGGTAGGATCAGCCGCCGCCACCACAACAGCCGCCGCACGCCGAGATTGCCGGCGGCGAGCCGCAATTCGGCCGACAGCCCGGTGGTGCCGGCGATGACGTTGAACAGGATGTACCATTGCGTGCCGAGGATCATTAAGGGGCTGAGCCAGATCTCCGGATCGAGCCGCAGGTCGAGGATCGCGACGACCGCCAGCGGAAAGAACAGGTTGGCCGGAAAGGCGGCGAGAAACTGCACGATCGGCTGGGCCCGGTCGGCAACGCGCGGGTGCAGCCCGATCCACACCCCGACCGGCACCCAGATCAGCGAGGCGAGCGCGATCAGCACGATCACCCGCAGCGCCGTGATCAGCCCGAGCACGAAAACCCAGCCGATCTCGGCGAGGCCGACCCCCGCCAGCACAAAGCGCGCGATCCCGACGACGGCGCCGATCGACAACGCGAGCAGCCCGAGATCGAACAGCCGCCCGATGGCCGGCGCGCCGCCTCGGGCCCTGTGGCGCGGCGCTGGCAAGGCCCGCGTCAGCGCGACCAGCGCGCGGTCGAGCGCGCGGTTCAACGACAGCACCCCCGCCTGTACCAGGTCGAACAGCCGGGCGCGCTGCAATACGATCAAAAACCACGGCCGCGAATTGTCCTCGTCGGTCCGCGGATCGCCCACGAATTTGCGCGACCACGCCAGCAAGGGCCGGAACAGCAACTGATCGTACAGCAGAATCACGACCAGCATGATCAGCACCGCCCAGCCGATCGCGCCGAGATCGCGCGCGCCGATCGCAGTGGCGATGTAGGAGCCGACGCCGGGCAGCAGGATCGTCTGCCCCGACACGGTGATCGCCTCGGAAGCGACGACAAAGAACCAGCCGCCCGACACCGACATCATCATGTTCCACACCAGGCCCGGCACGGCGTGCGGCACTTCGAGCCGCCAGAAGCGCTGCCACGGGGACAGGTGGTACATGCGCGCCGCCTCGATCAGCTCGGTCGGCACGGTGCGCAGCGACTGATACAGGCTGAACGTCATGTTCCAGGCCTGCGAGGTGAAGATCGCAAAGATCGCCGCGCATTCGATGCCGAACAGGCGGCCGGGAAACAGCGCGATGAAGCCGCTGACCGTGACCGACAGAAAACCGAGGATCGGCACCGACTGCAGGATGTCGAGCACCGGGATCATGATCTTCTCGGCCTGCCGGCTCTTTGCCGCCACGGCCGCGTAGGCGAGGCTGAAGACCAGCGAGGCGATCAGCGCGGCGGCCATGCGCAAGACCGTGCGCAGCGCGTATTGCGGCAGCCGCCACGGATCGAGGCTGAGCGGCAGGGGCTGGCCGACCTGATAATGCGCGGCCATCGCCAGGCCACCCCAGGCGATCAGCGCTACAGCGCCCAGCACCAGTGGCAGCGCGACGAGGTCCCAGGCATTGGGGCGCAGGCGCGACGGCCAGGCGATGAGGGGCAGGCCCCAACGCTGTTCCATGACCCTGCCGTGGGTTGCGGAAGGCCGGCTAGCTCTACCGCAGCGCCGCCGCCGCGGCGAGCGGAAACGGGCGTGTCTCGGTCGGAAAACTAAGCCGCTCGGCGCGGCTCATGAGCAGCCGAGACCTACTTCTCGGGATTTCTCGACAGCACTTCGATCAGCGGACAGCGCGCCTGCCGGCCGGATTCGCATTCGCGGATCGCCTCGGTCAAGACCGTTTCTATTGCCTGCAAATCAGCGATCTTCGCATGAATTTCGGTCACGTGCGCGGTGGCAACGGTGCGTGCTTCGGCGCAGGCGCCCGCGCCATCGGCCGCCGCCAACCGCAGCATTTCGCGAACCTGATCCAATGTGAAGCCGAGTTCCCGCGCCCGGCGAATGAACCTCAGCCGCGCGACGTCATTCTCATCAAAGCGGCGGAACCTGCCGCCGCCCGCGCGCCGCGCCGGCGGCAGCAACCCGATCCGTTCGTAATAACGGATCGTCTCGACATTGCAGTGGGTACGTCGCGACAGCGCGCCGATTGCGATGTCGTTCACTGAAAATTCCCTTGCGTCTGTAGCGACTACAGACTGTAGGGTGGGCGATGTCAGCCATCAAGAGGAGATCGAGATGCAACCGATCAGGTTCACGCTCTGCCCGCACTGCACGGAATGCCCGGAAGTCACAATCACCGACGAGTGCGTCACGATCGGCGAAGACGCCAACACCGTCAGGCTGTCTCACGCCGAATGGAATGAACTTGTCGCGCTCGTCAAACGCGGCGAGTTGCGGGAAGTCTGACCCGGAGAGCCGCGCCGCGCGCGCCGAGGAGAAGCCGATATGGTCGAGAGTACGCGAGCGGCGGAAGCGCCGCCGGAGACGGTCAAGGAAGCGGGCGCATTGCTGCTGGCAATCGGCGGTCTTGCTGCGGCCTTCGGAGCCGCCGCTTGCTGCGCTCTGCCCGTGCTTCTGGCCGGCGTTGGCCTGGGCAGCACGTGGCTGATCGGGGTCGCGGCGATCGCGGCGCCGCACCGCCTCTCACTGATCTCGGCGGCGGCTTTATGCCTTGTCGCCGGCGGCGCCGTGTTCGCATGGCATCGGCGTGCGATTGCGTGCGGAGCCTGCGGGCATCGGATGGTGACGCCATTGGTGGCCATCACAATGGCGCTCGCCGCCGTTCTGGCCGTCCTCGGATCGGTATTCGCCTGATGATTATCGAATCGATCATCACCTGCCCGATCTGCGGGCATGCCAAATCCGAGGCGATGCCGCTCGATGCGTGCCTGTTCTTCTATGATTGCAGCAGTTGCGGCGCGGTACTGAAGCCGAGGCCGGGCGATTGCTGCGTCTTCTGCTCCTATGGGTCGACCCCCTGCCCGCCGGTGCAGGAGAACGGCAAGGGCTGTGGCGGCGCTACCATGCCGATCTGAGCGATTCCCCGAAACGGCGGCGATTTGCTGCAGCCCGCAAATCGGCGATGATGGGCCGGCACGCGATGGAGACGCCGCTGACCCTGCTCGATCTCGACCGGCTGCGCGCCGCGCCCTTGGTCCGCGACCCGTTCGAATTCGTCATTGTCGAGGATTTCCTGCGGGCCGAGCACCTGGCGGCGCTGCTCGCCGATTTTCCGGCGATTCGCGGACACGGCAGCTTTCCGCTGGCGGCGCTCGAATGCGGCGCCGTCTTCGCTCGGCTCGCTGCCGAGCTCGAAGGGGAGGGGATGCGGCGCGCAATCGCCGACAAATTCGCGATCGATCTCGATGGCCGCCCGACAATGATCACATTGCGCGGCCGGAGCGACGGCAAGGACGGCCGCATCCATACCGATTCGGCGACCAAGCTGATCACCGTGCTGATCTACATGAACCCCGAGTGGGACGAGGCCGGCGGCCGGCTGCGGCTGCTGCGCTCGGCGGGCGACCTCGACGACCACGTTGCCGAGATTGCGCCGGTGGCCGGCGCAATGGTGGCGTTCCGCCGCAGCGCCGCCTCGTTCCACGGCCATCACCCGCACAAGGGCGAGCGCCGATCTATCCAACTCAACTGGGTCACCGACGCCGCCGTCGTGCGCCGCGAGCTGTCCCGCCACGCCTGGTCGGCACGCCTGAAGGCGCTCAACCCGTTCGGTTAGCGCAGTGTCCAGCCGCATGGAGCCGTGATTCCCGCTTTCGCGGCGGTGACAGTTATCTGCCTGCATCGCATCGGGTACGGCTGGGCGGGTTATCCCGCCACTGGATCGTCCGCGCGGCACGCCTCGTCGAGCAGCCGGACGATGTGGAGGGCCTGGCGGCCTGTGCCCTCGGCGATCTGGTGGCGGCAGCTGGTGCCGCAGGCGGCGAGCAGCGTCTCGGGCGGGGCGGCGCGCATCTTCGGCAAGACGCCGAGCTCGCCGATCTTCATCGACATGTCGTAATGCTCGGCTTCGAGGCCGAACGATCCGGCCATGCCGCAACAGGTCGAGTCGAACGTCTCCACCTTGAGCTCGGGTATCAGGCGGAGAACGTCGGCTGCCGCGCCGGCGGTGCCGAAGGCCTTCTGATGGCAATGCCCGTGCAACAGCGCGGTCCGGCCCGGCATCGGCGCAAGCGGCAGGTCGAAGCGGCCAGCGGCGCGCTCGGCGGTGACGAATTCCTCGATGAGCTGTGCCCGAGCGGCAAGAGCCTTGGGCTCCTCGCCAGGCAGCATGGCCGGAATCTCGTCGCGCAACGTCAGCAGGCAGGCCGGTTCGAGGCCGACGATCGGCGTGCCGGCGGCGACCGCAGGCGCCAGGGCCGCTATCATGCGCCGCGCCTCCGTCCTCGCCTCCTCGACCATACCGGCCGCGAGAAACGTCCGCCCGCAGCACAACGGCCGGCCGACCGCGGGCTCCGGGGTCGTGACGCGGTAGCCGCCGCGGTTCAGCACCCGCTCGGCGGCGCGCGCGTTGTCCGGCTCGAAATATCGGGTGAACGTATCGACCAGCAGCACGATTTCGTTCGGGAACGCGGGCCTCCGGCCCGCATGCGGGCGGGACGCCCGCGGTCCGGTGGCGGCGCCGTGATAGTAATCCGCTGACCACTCGGGCAGTTGTCGGCGGGCGCTGAGGCCGAGGAGCCGCTCGCCGAGCGC
>DATEKP010000209.1:0-3016 GCA_035277405.1 Allostellaceae bacterium
GTTTCACCATCAGCACGAAACCGGGCGTGCAGAAGCCGCATTGGAAGGCGCCGGCCTCGATGAGCGCCGCCTGCACCGGGTCGAGCCGGCCACCCGATGCCAGATGCTCGACCGTGACGATCTCGGCGCCATCGGCGAAGGCGGCGAGATAGAGGCAGGACGACACGGCGCGGCCGTCGACCAGCACGGTGCAGCAGCCGCACAGTCCCTGGCCGCAGCTTTCGCGCGCGCCAAACAGGCCGAAGCGCTCGCGCAACAGCTCGACGAGGGTCAGATGCGGCCTCACGCTCGCCTCGACGGCGGCGCCGTTCAACGTAAAGCGGATCGTGCGCGGGGCGCTCATCTGGACCCGTCATTGCGAGCGGAGCGAAGCAATCTCGCCCCGTCCATGCTCCGGCCGTCGAGATTGCTTCGTCGCTGCGCTCCTCGCAATGACATTACTCCTCCGGCAATGGATGGCCGGCGATGCGGCGCAGTGCGCGGCACACCGCCTCGGCGGTGATCGGCAACTCGGTGATACGCACGCCGATCGCGTCATCGATCGCGTTGGCGATGGCCGGCGCGACGGCGAAGCTGCCGGTCTCGCCGATCCCCTTGGCGCCGTAGGGGCCGTTCGCCTGCGCCGCGGTCACCGCTTCGGCTTCGAGCCGGGCCGGCAGGTCGCGGATGCCGGGGATCTTGTAGTCGGCCAGCGACGGGTTGCGCAGCTGGCCATCGGTGAACTGCATCTTCTCGTAGAGCGCGTAGCCGAGATGCTGGATCGCCGCGCCGGTCAATTGCGTCTCGACGATCTTCGGATTGACCGGGGTGCCGGCGTCGGCGACGTTGACGAGGCGCAGCACGGTGACATGGCCGGTCTCGCTGTCGACCTCGACCTCGGCGGCGGCGCCGCCGGTCATCCAGTAGGGCGTCGCGTTCGGCGTCAGCCCGGTTGCGTGATCGGGCGGCGTATAGTCGGGGATGTAGCTGCCGCTGCCGACGATCGTGCCGGCCGGCATGCCGTATTTGCGGCGGAACAGCTCGGCGATCGGCAGGTTGGCGCCCGGCGGGACACCTGTCTCGGCCGCGAGCGCCGCGAGCTTGCCGCGCGCCTCCTCGGCCGCCCGCCTGACCGCGTGCCCCATATGGAACAGCGAGCGCGACCCCAAGGTGCCCATGTCGTAGGGCGTCACGTCGGTGTCGGGGGCGACGACGCGCACGTCTTCCGCGGCTATGTCGAGCGCCTCGGCGGCGATCTGCGCCAGCGCCGTCGTCGAACCCTGCCCCATATCGACCGTGCCGCAATAGAGCGTGCAGCTGCCGTCGGCGGCGATCGCGATCGTGGCAACCGAGGTCGTTGGCGAGATCGCGGCTTTGAAACCGATCGCGACGCCACGGCCGCGCTTCAGGATCGGGCCGCCGCGATCGAACGGTCGGCCCCATCCCATGCGCTCGGCGAGGCGATCGAGCACCGCGACCGTCGCGGCGTCGCGCACCACCGTGCCGGTTGCCTGTTCCGCCCCATTGCGCAGCAAGTTTCTGCGGCGGAACTCGATCGGGTCGAGGCCGAGCGCACGGGCGATAATGTCGGTGTGGCTCTCGTACGCCCACACCAGCTGCGGCACGCCGAAGCCGCGAAACGCGCCGGCCGGCGAGCGGTTTGTATAAATCTCGTAAGAGTCGATCGAGACATTGGCGATGTCGTAGGGGCCGGCGGCGCTGAAGCCGGATTTGTGCGCGACCCGAGGGCCGATATCGGCGTAGGCGCCGCCGTTGTAGAAGACATCGCAGCGCCGCGCCGTCAGGCGGCCCTCCTTGTCCACCGCGCTCTTGATGCGGAACGTGCTGGCATGCCGCGCGATCGTGAAAAACTGCTCCTCCATCGTCAGCGCCAGCCTGACCGGCCGGCCGGCGAGCAATGACAGCGCCACCGCCAGCGCCTCGACCTTGACGTAGACCTTGGCGCCGAACCCGCCGCCGAGAAACGCCGTCCTGACGCGGACCCGGTTCTCAGGCCAGCCGAGCAGCCGGGCGATCTCGATGCGCACAAAGGACGGCGTCTGGGTCGAGCTGTGGATCGTCACCCTGTCGTCCTGCGCGTCGGCGATTGCGACATGCGGCTCCAGCGGCGTGTGCATCGTCTGCTGGGTGCGGAAGCTGTGCTCGAAGACGTGCGCCGCCGCGGCGAAGGCGGGTTCGACGTCGCCGCGCCGCAGATGGAAATCGAGCGCGACATTGGTGTCGCGGCGGCCGGCGAGATGGCTCAGGTCGGGGAACGTGCCGGCCGGCTTCAGCGCGTCGTGCACAAAGGCGGTGGACGTCGTCGCCTCGACCTCGTCGAACACGGCCGGCAACGGCTCATATTCGACCGCAATGGCCTGCGCAGCTTCCTCGGCGACGTGGGGGTCGGCGGCGAGCGCCACGGCGACCGGCTCGCCGACGTGGCGCACCTTCTCTTCGGCGAGGATCGGCTGGTCGTGAAAGGCCGGGCCGTAATACGGGTCGGCGATGACCCGGCGAATATCGGCGGTGGTGACGACGCTGTGCACGCCGGGGATCGCCGCCGCCGCGCTGGTGTCGATGTTGACGATGCGGCCGTGCGGCACCGTGCTGCGCGCGATCTTGCCGTTGAGCATGCCGGGCAGCCGCAGATTGTGGATGTATTCGGCCCGCCCGGTGACCTTGGCGCGCGCCTCGACGCGCGGCAATGAGCGCCCGATCTGGCCGGTCATGCGCCTGCCCCTACCACCGCCTGGCGCAGCGCGCGCGGCAGATGCGCCTCGATCAGCACGCGCTTGTAGGCGGCCGAGCCGTGCTGGTTGGCAACCATCTCCGCTTCGGCCGCGGCGGCCCGCCCGGCCTCGCGCAGCACCGCGTCGTCGGGCATCCGACCGGACAATGCGGCTTCGGCGGCGGGCAGCCGGCGGGCGGTTTCGGTCGCCGCGCCAATCGCGATACGGGGGCCGCGCACGGTGTTGTCCTCGATACGAAGCGACACGGCGAGGCCCAGCGCCGGCCAGTCGTCGGCGGTGCGCGC
>DATEKP010000210.1:0-2983 GCA_035277405.1 Allostellaceae bacterium
GCGCTCGGCGACAAAGTCGCGCGCCGCTGCGGTCGCGACCTCGGCGAAGCAAATCAGGCTCTTGCCGGTGCCGACCAGCTCCTTGAGCGGCGTCAGCTCGTGGCTGAAGGTGCGGCGCACCAGTTCCTCGATGTCGTGCGCCACCTGGCCGCCATCAAGCACGTACGACATCAGCATCGTGCAGTCACAGGGGCGCAGCGCGATGCCGTAACGCCGCAAGAGATGCGCGGCGCCCTTAATGTCGTGCCCGACCTTGAGCACGCCGGGGTCTTCGAAGAGTGGCTTCAATCGGACCAGCGCCGCCTCGCGCGACAAGCCGGCGGGCGGCGCGTCGAGCAGCCCTGGAGCGCCCCCCGGACTGCGATGGCCGAGCGGGACGTAGGCGGCGACGCCCGGCGCGACCGCCATTGCGATCCCGCAGAGCTCGGGGCGGGTGCCGGCGACCGCGCTGGGCATCGGCCACAGCGCGACGGCGCCGGCCTGCACCGCCCTCTCGATCCAATGGTCAAGGCCGTCGAGCGTATCGACGACGGCGTAGGTGCGCTCCGCCGAAAACGGCAGGACCTCCGGGGTGACCGGCTCGCTCGGCCCCGCGGGCAATGGCGGCGCGGCGATTGCCAGGCGCTTCTCGATGCGCGACTTGAGCGCCCGCAACTCCATCTCGTCGAGAAACGGAAACAGCTTGTCCGGGTCATACGGCTTGACGTGCAGCGCCGACAGCGGGCACGGCAGCGGCACGTCGTCGTCGAGCTTGACCAATTCCTTCGACAGCCGCGCCTTGGCCTCGTTGTCGATCAGCGCCTCGCGCCGCTTCGGCTGCTTGATCTCGTGGGCGTGCTCGAGCAGCGCTTCCAGATCGCCATAGGCGTTGATCAACTCGGCCGCGGTCTTGACGCCGATCCCCGGCACCCCAGGCACGTTGTCGGTGCTGTCGCCGCACAACGCCTGCACCTCGATGACCTTGTCGGGCCCGACCCCGAACTTCTCGCGCACCTCGGCCTCGCCGATCGGCCGGTCGGTCATCGGGTCGCGCATCATGACGCGGCCGTCGGCGACGAGCTGCATCATGTCCTTGTCGGAGGATAGGATCGTCACGTTGGCGCCGGCCTCGACGGCGTGGCGGGCATACGTCGCGATCAGGTCGTCGGCCTCGAAATTCTCCATCTCGATGCGGCAAACGCCGAACGCATCTGCCGCACGGCGCACGTGCTCCAATTGCGGCGCCAGATCGTCCGGCATCTCGCGGCGATTGGCCTTGTATTCGCCGTAGATCTCGTTGCGGAAACTGCGGCCCGAGGCATCGAAGATCACGGCGATGTGGTCGGCGTCGGCATCGCGCAGGTACTTGTCCAGCATGTTGCTGAAGATCATCACCACTTCGGTCGCCATGCCGTCCGATTTGCGCTGAAAGCGCTCGGCCTTCGGGTCGCGGGCGCGCGCGAAATAGGCGCGGAAAATGAACCCCGAGCCGTCGATCAGAAAGACGTGATGCGGCGTCGCCGACGGCGCAGCGGCCGGCCACTCGGCGAGGCCCGTCGCGATCACGTCATCCATCTTCGCCGCCCGCGGCAACGTCGCCAACCTGGCGCGGCGCCGGGCTTTCGCTGAGGCGCTCCTGCCCCGGCCCGTGCGTCGAGGGCATGATGACCCCGACCTCCTCGGCCACCGCACCCGCTCCGTTCACGACCGCGCGGTTGACGAACTGGCGCGAGCAGTAGGGGCACTCGATGCGACCCAAGGGCGCCAGGTTCAGATAAACGCGGGGATGGCCGAGCGGACCGCCGCCGCCATTGCAG
Source organism: Allostellaceae bacterium (assembly GCA_035277405.1). Lineage (GTDB taxonomy): Bacteria > Pseudomonadota > Alphaproteobacteria > ATCC43930 > CGMCC-115725 > DATARH01. The sequence continues at coordinate 1,797 of DATEKP010000210.1, forward strand.
GCGACCACCATCTCGGCGGTCTCGATGGTCTCGAAAGCGGGCATTGCTTGTCCAGCTCATGGGGGGCGCGGGCGGCGCGGCCCGCCGCCGGTTGACCGCCCGAGGAGGCCGATGATACGCGTTGCCGCAGGACAATCAATGACCCGCTCCGCCGCCGCTCCCGGCCCTTCGACAGCCCGGCACCGCCACGCCTGGGCCGCGGCGTTGCTGGCATCGCTGTTGCTGCTCGCCACCTGCGGCCCGGCGATCGATGGCGAACCCCGCCCCGTCGCCCTTGCGCCATCCCCGTCACCCGCCGCCGCGCCGGCCCGTTTCACCGACGACGCCTTCATCGCGGCCGACGGCGCGCGCCTGCCGCTGCGCCGCTGGCTGCCCGCGGGCCCGGTCAAGACGGTGATCCTGGCGTTGCACGGCTTCAACGATTACAGCAATGGGTTCGAGGCGCCGGCGCAAATCTGGGCCAGACGCGGCATCGCCACCTACGCCTACGACCAGCGCGGCTTCGGCGGCGCCCCCGAGCGCGGCCGCTGGGTCGGCGGCGCTCAGCTGGCCGTCGATGCGATCGTCGCCGGCCGCATCCTGCGTCGCACGTACCCGGGACGACCCCTCTACCTGCTCGGCGAGAGCATGGGGGGCGCCGTCGCGATCCTGGCGGCGAGCGGCACCATTCCCGGAGTGGCCGCCGGCCCCGATCTCTCTTTCGCGGCCCCGGTGGATGGGGTGGTGCTGAGCGCCCCGGCCGTATGGGGCCGCGCGACGATGGACCTCCTGCCGAAATTGGCGTTGTTCGTCGGGGTGCGGCTGTTCCCAGACATGGTGCTGACCGGGCGCGGGCTGCGCATCCGCGCCTCCGACAATTTGCCGATGCTGCGGGCCTTGGCGCGCGACCCGATGGTGCTGAAGGGCGCGCGCATCGACACGATCTACGGACTCGTCGACCTGATGGACGACGCGCTGGCCGCCGCGCCGCGCCTCTTGCGGCCGACGCTGTTGATGTACGGCGCGCACGACGAACTCGTGCCGCGCCGCCCGATGACTGATTTTGCCGCACACCTGCCGGCCGGAGCACGCCGCGCGCCGACCCTCGCCTATTACGAGGACGGGTACCATATGCTATTGCGGGACCTTGAAGGGCCGGCTGTGGCGGGCGACGTGGCGAGTTGGGTCCTCGATCGCGGTCGCCCGCT
>DATEKP010000211.1:0-2586 GCA_035277405.1 Allostellaceae bacterium
GGCGAGCGGCGCGGCCGCGGGCGTTTGCGGGGAGGGCGCCGCGGCACTGGTCTGCGCGACCCGCTGCGCCAGCTCCTGCCAGCGCACCGCCCGCGGCCCTTCGGCGATCAGCCGCGCGATGCCGTCCGTTGCCTCGCGCAACCGTTCGACGGTTGCCGCCTGCACCGTCGCCTCGCCGCGCCCAAGCCGGCTCAACGCCGCTTCGCACGCCTGGCACAGCGCTTCGATCTCGCCGAGGCTTACCGACCGCGCGGCGCCCTTCAGCGTGTGCATCGCGCGGAAGGCCGCATCGAGCGGCGGCGCGGCATCGCCATCGCCGCGGCTTCCATCGAGTGCGCGCAGATGCGCGGTAATCTCGCCCAGCAACTCCTCGGCCTCATCGTGAAAGGTCGCGAGCAGCCGCGCGCGCAATCCCTCCCGATCCGCTCGCATGCGCGATCAGCTCGCGACCGCGTGGTTCGGCGCCGCGCCGCCGACCAGCTGCGCGAGCCGGCCTGCCAACGCGTTGAGGTCCTTCGCCGCGTTCTGCACCTGCCGGGTGGCGGCGACGGTCTGGGTCGAGGACTGCTCGATGTTGCGTGTCGCCAGCGCCACCTGGTCCATGCCGACCGTCTGCTGCTGGCTGGCGGCGAGAATCTGCTGCGCCGCCTGGCCCGTCTCGGCGACGGTTTCGGCCAGGGCGCGGATCGCCTCCGCCGTCCGGTCCGCCGTCGCGACGCCCCCCTCGGCGCTCTTGACGCCCTGCTCCGCCGCCAGCACGGCAGCCTGCGTCGCGCGTTGAATCTCGCCGAGAATGCCGCGCACCTGGGCCGTTGCCTGTTTGGACTGCTCGGCGAGACCGCGCACTTCGCCGGCGACGACCGCAAAGCCCTTGCCCGCCTCCCCGGCCTTGGCCGCCTCAATGCTGGCGTTGACCGCGAGCAGGTTCGACTGCTCCGCCAAATCGTTGACGGCGGCGTTGATCTCGGCGATTGCGTGTGCCTGTTCGCTCAGTGCCAGAATGCGCTCGGCAAGGCCTTCCATGCGCGATTTCGCCTCTTCCGAGCTGGCGATGCTGTCATCGACCGCCCGCCTTCCGTCCTGCGCGACGCGCACCGCCTTGTCCGCCGTATCGACGACCGCGGTCGCCTTCTGCGTCGCGAGCTCTGCGGTTTGCCTGACCTGGGTGACCGTCACCCCGGTCTGGCGCACGGCCGTTGCCTCCTCCGCGGTCGCCGCCACCTGCTCGCTGGTCGCGGCGAGGATTTCGACGGCCGCCGTCGTCAGCGCCGCCACCGCGGTCCTGACCGGCACATTGATCGCCCGGCCGACGAAGAACCCGGCCAAGGCCAGCACCAGGACGCTGCCCGCCGTGCCGTAAATGATCGAGTCGTAGGTCATCTCCGACAGGTGCGATATCTCGACGCTGCGCTGCGTCAGGCGGTCCTGCTCGGCGCCCTCGATCTCGCCCATCAGCTTGCGGACACGGTCCATGCGCTCCTTGCCGGCGCCCGATTTGATCAGCGCCAACGCCGCGTCGAAGCCGCCGCTGCGGCGCGCGTCGATCGTCGTCGCCAGCTCCTGCAGCTTGAGCTTCGACAGATCTTCAAGGTCTCTGACGCGGGTGCGCTGCGCCGGGTCGGCGCCCACCAGCTCGGCGAAGCGCGCCAGCGTCGAGGACAGTTCGGCGGTCGCGGTGCGATACGGTTCGAGGTAGCGCTCGTCGCCGGTGATGACAAAACCGCGTTGGCCGGTCTCGGCATCGACCAAGAGCTTGAGCAGCTCCCGGCTCTGGGTGATCACCGCGTAGCTCACCTGCAGCTGGTCGCGGCTCTCGATCAATCGTGCCGTGTTGGCATAGGCGATCCACCCGACGATCGCCAGGATGACCGGACCGAGCGTCAAGGCGAGGGCGAGCTTGGCCCCGATCGTCGAGCGCCCGCTCCCGTTCCGGAACAGGCTGCCGCGCGCCAGCCGCGGCTCGGCAGTGTCAAGTGCCGTCATGGTTCACCGTCACTTTCTGATCGGACGCCAGATGATCCGCGTCGAGCAGCGTCACGAGCGTCGCGGTGACGCCGCCCAGCGCGTCCTTACCGTCGTCCATCAGCACGGCGGCGGCGGGCACGATGCGGCCCGCCTCGACCGCCTCGACGACGACAGGCCGCTCGGCCAGGACGCCGAACTTGCGGCCTCCGCCCTCGACGACGACGATCAGCCGCGCGCCCTCGCTCCCGGCCGGCGAGGTCAGCCCGAAATAGGCGGCGAGGTCGATGACCGCCAGCACCTGCGCGCGATGGTTGACGATGCCGCCGATCGTCGGCGGTGTGCCCGGTACCGGCAGCAGCCCGTCCGCGGTGATGACCGTCGCGACCTGCTCTATGCGCACGCCGAAGCGGCTGCCGGCATAGGCGAAGACCACTGCGTCCACCGTGTCGGCCGGTGCGGCGTCGGCCGCCGGGGCGGCCAATCGGCGGGCGCGCCGCCGCAGCAATTCGCCGCTCTCCTCCGCGGTCATTCCGCCGTCGAGAGCGGCTTCCCAGGCGGCCATCCGCCGCCTCGCCGCCGGCCAGTCGAACCGCCCGCCGGTTCGTTGCACATCGCTCATTG
>DATEKP010000212.1:0-3780 GCA_035277405.1 Allostellaceae bacterium
CTGCCGCCGCCGGGAACACGGTGGTGCACCGCGTCGCCTCGGGCGGGCCGTCGAGCGTGTCGGCGGCGGCGCGCCACACCGCGTAATGCGGCGCGGCGCGATGCGCCTCGATTGCCGCCTCGTCGCGGTAGACCTCGTAGAAATAGTAGACGTTCGGGTTCTGCTGGTCCTGCAATACGTTGAAGCGCAGGCAGCCCGGCTCGTCCTTCTCCGACCCCAGCGCATCGACCTCGATCGCCTTCAGGAAGCGCTCGCGCGCCTCCGGCTTGATCCGCACCTTGACCACCAGCGCCAGCATGCCGACTCCTCCCAGGCTGTCGGCCCGCATGTTAAGCGAAGCCGGCGGCCGGCGTCACCCGAAACGGTGTCGCGCGAACCTGCGATCCGCTACGATCGCGTTGCGCGAGAAGGCGGCGGCGATGGCGGACCTGGCGGTCGCGGGCGGGGAGATCGGCGCGGCACCGGGCCGCTGGCGGCCGCTCGCCGCGCTGGCTGCGGCGCTGGCCGCCGAAGGCGATCGCCGCGCGCTGTGGCTGCCGGTGTTTTTCGGCACCGGCATCGCCGGCTATTTCGCGCTGACCGTGGAGCCGCCCTCCGGTATCGGCCTTGCCGCCATGCTCGGCTTCGCCGCCGCCGCGCTGGTGCTGCGGCGGTGGTTGCCGTGGCGCGATGCGGCGATCGCGCTGGCCTTTGTCGCGGCCGGCTTCGCGATCGTGCAGCGGGCGCGCGTCGAGGACGGTACGCCGATGCTGCAGCGCCGTTTGCGCCCGTTGGCGCTGACCGGCCGCGTCGTCGATATCGACACGCTCGGGCGCGGCTGGCGCATTGTCGTCGCGCCCGACCCGCTGCCCGGCCTCGCGCCCGGGGAGCAGCCGCGGCGCCTGCGCATCCATATCGCCGCCGCCAGCGATCCGCTGCAGCCTGGCGACCGGGTGGCGATCAAGGCGAAGCTGTTCCCGGTGCCGGGGCCGGTCCTGCCCGGCGGCCGCGACATGCAGCGCGAACTCTATTTCGCCGGCATCGGCGGCGTCGGCTACAGCTATGGCGCAGCGCACCGCCTCGCCGGGCCGGATGAAAGCAATGGCGGCTGGCGGCAATGGCTGCTGCGCCTCAGAGCCGAGATGACCCGGCGGATCGCCGCGGCATTGCCCGGTTCGACCGGCGGCGTCGCCTCGGCCGTGATCACCGGCAAGCGCGGCGCGATGGCCGAGGACGTCAAGCAGGCGTTCCGCGAATCCGGCCTGTCGCATCTGTTGGCGATCGCCGGCCTGCATCTGGGCCTCGTCGGCGGCTTTGTGTTCTTCGCGGTGCGCGGCGGCCTAGCGCTGATCCCACCCATTGCGCTGCGCTATCCGATCAAGAAGATCGCCGCCGCGGTCACGCTGGCCGTGCTGTTCTGCTATTTGATGATATCGGGCGCGGCGATCCCGACCGAGCGCGCCTTCGTCATGAACGGCATCGTCTTCGCCGCGATCCTGATCGACCGGCTGCGCCTGTCGATGCGCATCTGCGCGCTGGCCGCCCTCGTTGTCCTGCTGCTCGACCCGGCGAGCCTTGTCGGCGTCAGCTTCCAGATGTCGTTTGGCGCCGTCGTCGCGCTGATCGCTGTGTATGAGACGTGGGGCGCCCGCCTCGCCCGCTTCTTTCACAGCCGCTCGCTGTTCGAGCACATGCTCGCCTATGCGGGCGCGGTGGCGCTGACGACTCTGATCGTGACGATCGGCACCGAGCCGTTCGCGATCTATCATTTCCACCACGTCGTGTTCTATTCGCCGCTCGCCAATGTGATCGCCGTGCCGATTTCGGCGATGTGGACCTTGCCATGCGGCGTCGTCGCTTGCCTCTTGATGCCGTTCGGCCTCGAAAAGCTGGCGCTGGTGCCGATGGGCTGGGGCATCGATCTGACGATCCTGGTCGCCCGCTGGGTCGCGGCATTGCCCGGCAATGTTTGGCCGGTGCCGCGGCTGCCGACCGCCGGGATCGTGCTGGTCGCGCTCGGCGGCTGCTGGCTGTGCCTGTGGCAAGGACGCTGGCGCTGGTGGGGCACGGCCGGCATTGCCGCCGGCGTCGCGACGATGCTGCTGACCCGGCCGCCCGATCTGATCCTCGGCGATTTCGGCCATTTTCTCGCGGCCCGCACGCCCGATGGCGGCTATTACGTCGCCGAGGGCGCCGAGCGGCTGTCGCGATCGCTGCTGACGAGCGAGACCGGCGCGGCGTTGCTGCCCTGGCCTGCCGTCGGCGAAAGCGTCGCCGGCCCGCTCGAATGCCCGACGGCGGAGCGCTGCATCTACACCGCGCGCGGCCGGCGCGTCGCGCTGGTGTCGGCCGAGGGCGGACTGCCGGTACCGTGCCACACGGTCGATGCGATCGTCGCGCGGGTGCCGGCGGGGTTCCGCTGCCGCTCGCAAATGCCGGTCGCCGACCGCATCGACAGCTGGCGCCAGGGCTCGATCGGGTTGTGGCTCGACGAGGGCGGCGTGACCGTTGCCGGCGCCAATGCGAGCCGCGGCGACCGGCCGTGGGTGCCGCATCCGCGCTCGCGGCACGAACGCGCCGCCGCGACTGCGCAGTACTCCCCTACAACGAGAGGACAGGCAGACAGAAGGGAATGAGCCTCTATGCTCGGCCGCGACCGAACGTTTATGAGGTCCGAGTATCGTTTTGGACGAGGCCGCCGTCCTTTCCTTCGTGCGCAGCGCGATCAAGTCCTCCTGGTCTCTGGAGCTGCTTCTGCTGCTGCACCGCGACCCGCAACGATTGTGGAGCGGCGAGGCGCTGGTGCGCGAATTGCGCGGCAGCCCGCCGCTCGTCAACGAGAGCCTGACGGCGCTGCGCGCCGCCGGCATCGTCGAAATCGCCGAAGCCGGCGCCCGCTATCGGCCGCAGTCGCGCGAGCTCGGCGAGTTGGCCGCCGCGCTTGTCGAGCTTTACCAGCAAAAACCCACCACCGTGCTACACACGATCTTCAATGCACCGAGCGACAAGATCCGTTCGTTTGCCGACGCCTTTCTCTTTCGCAAAGACACCGACAAATGATCAGCTTCGAAGCCGCCGTATATTTGTTGTGTTTTCTCAGCAGCGCCTTGTGCGCCTACCTGCTCGTGATGGCGTTCAATCGGCGCGCCGAAAAGCTGCTGCTATGGAGCGCGATCTGCTTCTGCCTGCTGGCGGTGAACAATATGCTCGTTTTTGTTGACATTGTGGTATTGCCAAATATGGATCTCAGTCCATGGCGCTCCCTGACCGCGATTCTTGCAATCGTCGTCCTGCTCTACGGCTTCATCTGGGAAATTGAATAACGATAGGGGCGACGATGGCCAATTTCCTATCCGGCTTGATCACGATGGGATACCTGATCGCCGGGTTATTCTTCGCCAAGTTCTGGCGGCGCAGCCACGATCTGTTGTTCGCGATCTTTGCCGTCGCATTCTGGCTGTTGGCGCTCAATCAGGCGATCCTGGCGTTGTTTGCGGTGCCCAAGGAGGAGCAGAGCCTGGCCTATCTGCTGCGCCTGGCGGCGTTCAGCCTGTTGGCAATCGCCATCATCCACAAAAATCTGACCGCGCGCTCCGGCCCGCGATAGGTCTCACCAGTGCCGGCTAACGGCTTTCAGCCGAGCCGCGTGATGCACCCTCTCCGCCCCCGGGGGCGGAGAGGCAGGGTGAGGTGGGGGATTCCAGAGCGCCGGCCGATACCCACCTCACCCTCCCAATCGCTGCGCGATTGGGCCCCTCCCTCTCCCCCCTGAAGGGCGGAGAGGGAGATACTGAGACGCGT